>JAYTAC010000036.1:0-2176 GCA_043737755.1 Spirosoma sp. | reverse complement strand
CCCGGCGGCTTCAGAAAATTTGCGAGGAAGTTCCGGGCATCGAATCGGTATCGTCGCTGGCCGGTTACGAGATCATGACCGAAGGCCGGGGGTCTAATGCCGGTACGTGTCTGATCAACTTGAAAACCTGGTCGGAGCGCAAGCACAACGTAAAGGAAATCATGGAAGAATTGGAGGAGAAATCGAGGAACCTCGGGGCTACCGTCGAATTCTTTGAACCGCCCGCTATTCCCGGCTTTGGTACGTCCGGCGGTTTTTCGATGCGCTTATTGGATAAAACGACCGATACCGACTACAGCGAGTTCGACAAGATCAATAAGCAATTCATGGCCGATCTGGGCAAGCGTAAAGAGCTGACCGGCCTGTTCACCTTTTTTGCCGCCAATTATCCGCAGTACGAACTGGAGATCAACAATAACTTAGCCATGCAAAAAGGGGTGTCGATTGGGAAAGCGATGGATAACCTCAATATTCTGATTGGCAGTACCTACGAGCAGGGATTTACCAAGTTCAACCAATTTTTCAAAGTGTACGTGCAGTCCGACCCCGGTTTCAGGCGGCTCCCGTCCGATCTCTTAAAGCTTTTTGTCAAAAACGACCACGGCGAAATGGTACCTTACTCCGCCTTCATGACGCTGAAGAAAGGGCAGGGTCCCAACGAAATTACCCGGTTCAATCTGTATAATTCGGCCGCCATTCAGGGCCTGCCTGCCAAGGGCTACACCACGGCTGATGCCATACAAGCCATCCGGGAAGTTTCAGCCAAGACGTTGCCAAGGGGGTACGACATCGCGTTTGAGGGCCTTTCCTACGACGAAGCGAGCCGGGGCAATGAAGCACTGTACGTATTCCTGATTGTGCTGGCTTTCGTCTATTTTGTGCTGGCCGCTCAATACGAAAGTTTCATCATTCCATTAGCCGTCGTATTCTCCCTACCCGTGGGGGTGTTTGGCTCGTTTCTGCTGCTGAAACTCATGGGGCTGGAAAACAACATCTATGCTCAGATCGGCCTGATTATGCTGGTGGGTCTGCTGGGTAAGAATGCCGTGCTGATCGTTGAGTTTGCCGTTCAGAAGCGGCAACAGGGAGCCACGATTCTGGACGCAGCCATTGAAGGAGCTAAGGTCCGTTTCCGGCCCATCCTGATGACGTCGTTTGCCTTTGTTGCTGGCCTGATCCCGTTGATTGGTGCCACGGGTGCGGGGGCTATCGGTAATCGGACCATTGGGGCATCGGCCCTGGGGGGTATGTTGTTCGGCACCCTATTCGGGGTCATCATCATCCCCGGTCTGTACTACATATTTGGCTCGTTAGCCGATGGTCGCCAGTTGATTAAGGATGAAGAAGGCCATTCGTTGACCGACGGTATGGTTCATTCAGTAGACACGTTTCCACAACTTGAAGAAAGTACAAACCATGTTGAAAAAGTGCCTGTATAAGTATCTGGGGCGCGTCGGCGTACCGATAGCCTGCCTATCGTTCGCGTTCGTGGCCTGCAAAACCCCGGCCTTAATGACCAAAACAGAGAACAGGGCTGTTCCGGGGAGTTACAACAACGCGCCCGACTCAACGAATACGGGTAAGGTCCGGTGGGCAGATTTTTTTACCGATCCCAACCTGAATGCGCTGATTGAAACGGCCCTGAAAAACAATCAGGATCTGAACATTTCCCTACAGGAGATTGCCATCGCCAACAACGAAATCCGGGCCAGACAGGGGGCCTATCTGCCGGTTGTCGGCATCGGCGGTGCGGCTGGCGTGAACAGGGCTGGCCGCTACACCAGCGAAGGCGTACTGGAAGGGAACACGGAAACGACATTGGATACCCGAATGCCTTATTTCCTGACCAACTTCGCACTCGGGCCTTCGGCTTCGTGGGAAGTGGACATCTGGCGGAAGCTACGCACGGCAAAAAAAGCAGCGGTAATCCGGTATCAGTCGAGCGTGGAAGGCCGAAACTTCGCCATCACGAACTTAGTTTCCGACATTGCAACGGCCTACTACGAGTTGCTGGGGCTTGACAATGAGTTGGCTATCGTGCAGCAGAACCTTGACATTCAGACCAATGCGCTGAGATTAGTGAGAACGCTGAAAGAAGCAACGCGGGTTACTGAACTGGCCGTGCGCCGGTTTGAAGCCCAGGTGCTGAATACGCAGGGCCTTCAGTACGGAATCC
>JAYTAC010000035.1:0-12911 GCA_043737755.1 Spirosoma sp. | reverse complement strand
CGGGCGTGATTTTTCGGACACTGACTATTTCAACTACGACTACCTGCGCGACGACAGTTGGGAGTGGGTGTCGTCTTCATCCGACTCGCTGCGGTCCGATCCATTCACCAAACACCTGCGTGCCCTGCCTGGTCCGGGCGACAGTCAGCGGCCGTTGCCGAGACCGCTGCCGAGCATTTTCTACCAGAAGAAAGCGGATTTCTACAGTCTCCGAACGCCCGACATCGACCTGCACGTGAACCCGGTCGTGTATTTTGGCGGGGGCGCGGAGAACGTGTCCCGTCAGACCGGCGCGGCTACCAACGGAGTAAAATCGCTGTTCGTGAATACGCGGGGGCTGGAAGTGCGCGGCACCATCGGCCGGAAATTAGGCTTCTACTCGTTCTTCTCCGACAATCAGGCCATCTATCCCGAATACATTCAACGCTACGGCGACACCTACAGCCGTCAGGTCGACGGCGCAAGTTCGGCACCGGGCGAAACGTTCATTAAGCCATTTAGCCAGCGGGGAGTGGATTTCATCTCGGCGCGGGGCTACGTCACGTTCAATGCGCTGAAGGTGATCAACGTTCAGTTTGGCCACGACCGCAACTTTTTCGGCAACGGCTTCCGGTCGCTGCTGCTGTCGGACAACAGCCCCTCGTCGCTGTTCATGAAGTTTTCGACGCGGTTGGGTCGCCGGATTCAATACACGAATCTGTTCATGCAGCTTCAGAACACGCAAGCTCCGTTAGCCGAGGACGAACGGTTGATACCACCCAAGTTTGCGGCCATGCACCATCTGAGCGTCAACGTCGGCGACCACGTCAATTTCGGCGTGTTTGAAGCCGAAGTGTTCAGCCGGGACCGACTTGATCTGAGTTACCTGAACCCGGTGATTTTGTACCGCTACGTGGAGTCGAGCCGGGGCAGTGCAGACAACGCGATGGTCGGGCTGGACGTCAAAGTCAATTTCCTGTCGCATTTTTTGGTCTACAGCCAACTCATGTTGGACGAATTTAAATTGAACGAGTTGAGGGCTGGAGAGGGCAGTTGGGTCAACAAATTCGCCTGGCAGATCGGGGCCAAATACATCGACGCGTTCGGCGTTCCAAACCTCGACCTACAGGCTGAATTGAACTTGGCCCGGCCCTACACCTATTCGCACGAGAAGTCGAATACGGTCAGCGCGGGCCAAACCAACTACGCCAACTACAGCCAGCCATTGGCCCATCCGCTCGGTGCCAACTTCGTGGAGACGCTGGGCATTGTGCGCTATCAGCGGAAGCGGTTATTTGCTACCGGCATTTTCGGGGTGATGACCTACGGAACCGACCCTTCGCCCGGCTTTAACTACGGCGGCAACATCCTGAAAGATTATAACAGTCTGTTCCGGGAGGAGGGAAACTTCATCGGGCAAGGCCGCAAGAACGTCGTCACCTACGCCGACCTGCGCGGATCATACATGATTCGGCACAACATATTTCTTGAAGGTCGACTGCTCTACCGGTATCAGGACAGTCAGGCGCGGGACGACACCTACTCGAGCCAGGTTGCCAGTGTAGCCCTGCGCTGGAACCTGCCCTACCGAAACTGGGTATTTTGACCTGATAAAATGCTCGACCTCATCCGTCACGAACTAACCGAAGCACAATCGGTACTCGACACGTTCATCAGCCGCCCCGAACACTTGGTGGCCATTGAACAGGCCGCCCGGCTTATGGCCGACGCGCTCCTGAACGGCCAAAAAATCATCTCGTGTGGCAATGGCGGCTCCCACTGCGACGCCATGCACTTCGCCGAGGAACTCTCCGGCCGCTACCGCAACGACCGCCGGTCATTGGCTGCCATCGCCATATCGGACTCCAGCCACATCACCTGCGTTGGCAACGACTACGGCTACGACGCTATTTTTTCACGTTTCATCGAGGGATTGGGTAACGAGGGCGATGTGCTGATGGGCATCAGCACAAGTGGCAACTCGTCCAACATAATCCGGGCGGTCGACGTTGCCCGGCAACGGGGCATGAACGTCGTGCTGCTGACGGGCAAAGACGGGGGTAAATTAGCCGGGCAAGCCGATGTCGAAATTCGCGTACCGCATTTTGGCTATGCCGACCGCATTCAGGAAATCCACATCAAAGTAATCCACCTGTTCATTCTGCTGATCGAGAAATTGGTGGTTGAGGAGTCCGCTCAGTAATCGCCCCCGGCACCGCCCCCGCCGAAGCTGCCGCCCCCGAAGCCACCGAACCCTCCTCCGCTCCCACCGCCGAGACTGCCCCCGCCCGAACCGCCACCCCAGCCCGTGTAGGTTGACGTTGGAAAGAATATGGGCGGGAAGAATCCACCACCCCGGTTGCGATTGTTTCCTCCACCACCACCCCGATTCCGGCGGATGATAAAGAAAACGACGATCAGAATGATGAACAGAATGGGTAGTATGGAGCCCCCCCCGTCGCCGGTATCCGACTTGGGATCGCCTTTGTATTCGCCACCGGCCCGCTGGAAAATCTCGGTTGTGGCGGCATCTAACCCTTGATAATATTGCTGCTGCCGAAAAGCGGGTGTAATCTGATTGGTGATGATTCGCTTAGCAATGGCGTCGGGGATGGCCCCTTCCAGTCCGTAACCCACCGAGATGTACACCTTGCGCGTCTGGGTGGCCCACGCAATCACGATGCCGTTGTTTTTACCCTGCTGCCCCACGCCCCACTTTCGCCCAACCTGAAAGGCGAAATCGCCGATGGGATACGGTTCTGTGGTTCTGACAATGACAATCGTGACCTGCGACGACGTCGAATCATTGTACCGGCGGAGTTTCTGTTCCAACTGATCGCGTTCGGTGCCACTCAGAACACCCACGAAGTCGTTGACCAACCGGGGCGGGTTAGGCTTATTCGGGATGACCGTATCGGCTTCTGAAACTGTATCCGTAGCGGAGTTGTCCTGCGCCAGGATGCTCAACGGCAATACCAGTAGCAACAAAAGCAACGTCAGCCGCAGGAGTCGGACAGCCGGGTAAAACAAAGTGGGTACGTTCACGGAGGTGTTAATCAGTGGAGATGTCGTCGGCGAGTTCGTTGGCGTCGGTTTTGCCATCGTACGGAAAATACTGCTGTAGCTGCTGCCCGGCCCGGCCGATGCCCAAACTCAGCCCTTCGACGTACTCGCCCTTCGCAAAATGCCCCCGGAGCAAGTCCTTGGTACTTCTCCAGAAGTCCGTCGGCACCTTCGCGTCGATTCCTTTGTCGCCCAAAACGGCAAATTTTCGGTCGACGTGGGCTAAATAAAACAGCACCCCGTTCTGGGCTTTCGTTTGGTGCATTCCCAACTGGGCAAATACCTCAATGGCCCGCTGAACCGGGTCGGCAGCGGGGCAGTTTGGCTCAACGTGCACCCGAATCTCACCCGACGTAGCTTTCTCGGCCTGCCGGATGGCATCCACAATGCGTTGCTGCTCGTCGGGTGTGAAGGGGGACATACTCAGTTTTCAGTAAACAGTCATCAGTGAACAGATGCCATCAGGCGAGTGAATTGATCACTGTTTTCTGGTGACTGTTCACTGATGACTGACTTAAAATTGAACCGTTGGGGCACTTTGGGCGGCTTTCGACGCTTCAAACAGTCCTCTGCGGGCAAAGCCGAAGACACCGGCGAAGATGTTGTTGGGGAACGACCGGACTGACTGATTGTAGCCGGTGGCTGCGCCGTTAAAGTCATTTCGGGCGACCGTAATGCGGTTTTCGGTTCCTTCCAACTGCGACTGAAGTTCGGAGAAGTTCTGCGTCGCACGGAGTTGCGGGTAACTCTCAGCCACGGCTAACAACCGCGACAGTGAACCACTCAACTGGTCCTGAGCGGCCTGGAATTTCTGGATGTTTTCGGGCGTCAACTGATCGGCATTCAGAGTAATACCCGTTGCACTGGCTCGCGCCTGGATCACGGCTGTCAGCGTGCTTTTTTCAAAATTAGCCGCGCCCTGCACCGTGCGCACCAAGTTCGGAATCAGGTCGGACCGGCGCTGGTACTGCGTTTGCACGTTGGCCCAATACTTCTCGACCTGCGTATCTTTTTCGACAAGGCCGTTGTAGGAACTACAGCCGTACATGCCCAATGCAATGGCGATAACGACTACGATAATGAGGGTTCTTGACATGATTTGATCGGATGAAACAGGTTGTTATTGGGGTCAAAGTTGGGTAAAACTATCAGTTCGGCAATGTAAATCTACGTCAGCGGTGCTTTTCGGCCTTTGTCCACTTGTTTGGATTGATGACCGGCATGGGGTACGTGTCGCCCAGCGCAACGCCGTATTTTTCCTGTTCGGTGCGGGACAAATTCGACACCAAATGCACCTTGTCGACGGGCACGTCGACTAATTCGGACAACCAATGTTTCACGTATTTGCCGTGTTCATCGTAGCGTGTTGCCTGGCTGTAGATGTTGAAATAACGGTCTTCGCGGGGGTCGTTGCCCACGCCGGCCACGTAGTTCCAGTTGCCCCAATTGCTGCACGGATCGTAGTCGACGAGCAGGCTTTCAAAGTAAGCCGCCCCCCACGTCCATTCGACACCGAGGTCTTTAACCAGAAAGCTGCCCACATTTTGCCGTCCCCGATTCGACATGAAACCGGTGTGGTTCAATTCGCGCATGTTAGCGTCGATGAACGGAATACCCGTTTCGCCCTCCGCCCAGCGCATGAACAAATCGGTGTCCTGCCGCCACTTTTTGGTCGTATCGTGCCGAATGCCGCTCGGCTTAAAAATTCGTGTGCCATAACGCAGGGCCACAAACCGGAAAAAGTCGCGCCAGATCAGTTCAAAAATGAGCCAGTACGTCGAATCGTTTTTGACACGCTCCCGCTCATACCGCTTCACTTCGGCGTAGACCAACCGGGGCGACAAACAACCCAGCGACAGCCAAGCCGAGAACTTGCTGGAATAGTCTTCGCCCAGCATTCCGTTGCGGGTCTCTTTGTAGGTTTTGATGAGGTCACTCTCCCACAAATACCGTTCCAACCGCGCCAAAGCCGTTGTTTCGCCCCCGTGAAAGGCCACCGCCGACCGGACATCGGGAACCAGCGCGGCCGGAAACCCGAAGGTAGTCAGCGTCGGCATGGTGCCCGGCTCCACGTCGGCCACGAGCCGGACGCGCTCCGGGGTGGGCACCGGCTCCCGAACGTCGGCGTATTTTTCGACGCGGTTTCTGAACTGTGTGAACACTTCCGGCAACCGCGCAACCTCGAACGGCAGATCGCGGACGTGGTAGAGCGTCGACTGCCAAATCAACTCCAGGTCGACGTTGAGCAGTTTCAGACGTTTGTTCAGGTCCGACTCCATATTGGTTTCTTCCTGCGTCACTTCCTTACTGGCATACACCGCCCCGGCGTTGACGTCTTCAGCCAGATCGGCCAGCACCCTTGCCGGATTACCAACCCGGACAATCAGATCGGCACCTCTGCTTTGCAGCGACCGGCGCAGGTCGGCGACCGCTTCAATGAGAAAGTTAGCCCGGAAAGGGCCTGTCTTACGGATGCCCGTCTGAGGAAGTTCGGTGAACCAGCGCGGCTCGAAAATAAACACGGGTAATACCTGATCGGCATCCGCCACGGCCTGGGAAAAAGCATCGTTGTCGTGCAGACGGAGGTCATTGCGGAACCAGTAGATGATCTTAGGCATAAAAAACAGGTTGTCGGTAGTACGTGTACTACTGACAACCTGAAACGAATGGATTAGTTTCCGTCAGGCTAACCAACGTCAACCAGATACGCCGTTGGCCTGAAATGACGGGCTTATTGCTCGTTCAACGACCAGTTGTAGTCCAGATATGAGATTTCGGTATCCTTGCTGATTTTCGTTTTGGCGTACTTGTTGATCCAGTACTCCACCGACTTGCTGTCGTCTTTCCAGTCGCCCTTGTACCAGTCGAAATATTTTGACAAGCTGGCTTTCTGGGGCGTAATGGCGTTCTTGGCGGGATTATTAATAAAATCTCTTCCCTGATCGTCCAGCTGAGCGTCGAGTTTTGCCGCCGTGTAGGCTTCATTCCGCAGTCGCGGGCACGACCGGGCCGCGCACACCAGGGCGAAGTGAATCCGCTTGTCGTCAAACTTTTTCCGCAGTGTGCCGTGCTCGATTCGGTTCAGGTCATACGTTTCGCTTCCGACTTTGATGAACTTGATGTCCCAGGGCGTGTTGACGAATGGAATCTTGATTTTGCTGCCAATATCCTTGATACTCTTGACCGGGTAGTGGTTCAGAATCAGTTGAATGGTGTTGGCATTGTACGAATTGATCCAGTAGGTCATCTGCTCATTCTGAGTCCACTGAGCAGTCGGCGGGTTTTTAGCCAGCAAATCGAGGTATTTCTTCAGCTCCTTTTCGTCGCTCTTGAATCCTTTGTAGTTGACTAAGCCTTTTGCATCGACGTGTTTTTGGGCCAACTGATCGAACAGGGTATGACTAACGGGTTCAGCAGCAACAGCCGACGGGATATCATAGTTGTACTGAGGTTCGCGGAAAGCCGACGTACCCGCCACGGTCAGACCAATCAGCAACAGGGCGATTCCTTTCAGGGTGTAGTGTTTCATAATTCGTTCGTTTGTTCACGGATACATACGCCGACAATGCCCGAAAGGTTTACCGCGCCCCTGCCTGCGCCCCATTACTCCGTTCAGATCAACCCGTTCTTGAAGGCGTAAGCTACCATACCGGCGGTGTTTTTGGTGCCGGTTTTTTCCAGAATCCGCAGGCGGTGTCCTTCTACAGTGCGGGGACTGAGGAAAATTTTCTCGCTGATCTCATTGGTCGACAGCCCCTCGCAAATCAGTTTCAGTACTTCTTTCTCGCGGGGAGAGAGCAGTATCTTGCTGTTATAGTACGGATTGGCCGGTTTGTCGACCCCCGTTTTGTTGGTCATCTTACGGAGCATCGCCCTCGACACGAACTCGTTCAGGTACACACCTTCGTCCATCACCTTCCGAATCGCCTTTTCGACTTCGCCTGCTTCGGCATCTTTGAGCAGGTAGCCGCTAACGCCTTTTTCGAGCAGGTGCAGCACCATCCGGTCCTCGTCGTGCATGGTGAGCACCACGACTTTGATGAGCGGGTAATTTTCGCGCAGGTAATCGGCCGTAGCCGTGCCGTCCATAACCGGCATTTGCAAGTCCAGCAACACCACGTCGGGTGTTTTTCGGGAAATCCGGTCGATGAGTTCCTGCCCGTTACCGGCTTCGAGAATCAACTCAAAATCGTGAATCTGACCCAGTATAGACGCCATTCCAATCCGAAACAGCGTGTGGTCGTCGCAGAGTGCCAGTTTGATTTTTCGCATGAGGAGGTAAGTTAAGGCGCAGGGATAGGTCGTTGAATTGGACGGCGGGGCAAACAACGGCACGAATATAGCCGACCCGACGCGTAACAAAAAAGACGTATCCAACTGACAGTCAGATTGTTTTCTCCGTACCTGTTCACGCGTTCATACGTCGTCCGCGAGGGTATTGAGTGTACCGTCAGCCATCCGCACCTGCACGTGAATCTGCGAACCCCGGCCGGGGGCCACGTCGAAGGTGGCATGACCTGCTACCACGCTCAGGCGACTTTCGATGTTGCGCAGTCCCAGCCCGCCCTGCCGATTTTCCATAACGGCATCGAAATCGAAGCCCACACCGTCGTCAATCACCGACAGCCGTATTTCGGTGTCGATGCAGTACAATTGAATGGTGATGTGCCGGGCGCGGGCGTGCCGAATCGAATTGTTGACCAACTCCTGCGCAATCCGGTAGAGCATCAGCCTGAGCGCGGGCGGCAGGTCGGCGATGGACTCGGGACAGTCCAAATGAACCTCCAGTTCACTGTCGGTGGCGCGGTCGGCCAATTCTTCGAGGGCGGGCAGCAAACCGAACCGTTCGAGGGTGGTGGGGACTAAATCGCGGCTGATGCGCCGAACGTTGGTCATCGTCTCGTCGATCATGGACCGCGTTTTCTGCACCTGAACGGTTGTGATCATGGTTGCTTCGCCGTTCAGTTGCCGCTCCAATTGGTTGAGACTCATCTTGGTAACCGACAGCATGGTGCCGATGCCGTCGTGCAGGTCTTCGGCGAGCCGTCGGCGTTCTTCTTCCTGCCCCCGAAACGTAGCGGCCATGAGTTCGCGCCGGTGCTGCTCCTGCAGCTCATTGAGGGCCAACTGCTGCTTCGCCTGTTTTTGCTGGTAATAGGCCACGAAAATGATTATGAACACCGCCATCACCAGCAACACGGTCGTACCAACAGCGATGACAAAGCCGGAATCCATTTGTGCTGTGTTTAGCCTCGGTGCAAATCAGAATCAGTAAATGTGCGCAATCTGCTCTCCAATGTCAATTTTGGGGGTGTACGATTGATTGAGTGGCTAAACGAAGCGGGTTATAGTTTGGGGTTGACTACACTCACGTCGACTGGCAATAGTTCAGCGACTATACAAAGTTGTCGTTGTCGCATTTAGCAAACCAAAGGCCAACAGTTGAAAGCATTGCGAATATAATAAGTAAAATCTGGCTTGAATTCCAATATTTGTCAAATATTTCTACAGGTACTTTGTTAATATCTTTGTACCAATACTCGCTTAATGACATAGCGAAGAAAGTACCTGCTGCGTAAATAAGTAGGCCGGCAGAGAACCAAAACATGCTGTGCTTCATTATGTTTTTCACACGCATATCTACCATTATCTTACTGAAGTAAGCTAACGCAAGAGCAATCGCCAAAAGTCTGACTGTCGAGAGACTAATGGATGAAACCTCATTGTTTTTGTAATAAAATAGCGTAAAGGCGGTACATAGAATTGTGGATAAGGCTATTATTCGTCGGCTAAAGTTCTCCTCAAAGGAGAAATAGAAAACGGCACCGATAAGGGCTGTTTGGTAGACGGATTCGATATTCTGTACGTATAAGTTGTTGGGTATACTAAATATAAGAGCTAATGAATATGTATCCTTAATAAAACTTATAATAAAAAAAAAGAGTATTATTTTAAGGCTGTTATTTAGATATCTGTAACGAGAGATTCCGATTACGATGGGAAGAACACTGCTAATGTGGGCAATAAAATCAATAGGGTATTGCACAAAGAAATGCAGTATTCTCTCCATTGTACTGTTATATTCAAACTTCGTTTATTTAGGGCAGTGTTGTGGGCAAGTATAACCATCGCCCACTGTTTGCGCATCCCCGTCGCCATCGTCTTTCAGCCCGGACTTGGCCAACATGTCTGGCATGTCTTTACCAGCAGAATCAACGCCCGTCAGCAACACGCGGGGTTTTAGCTGTCCTTTGCCCTCTTCGATCGGGTTGCCTTCGGCGTCTTCCCAGCGTTTGGCGTGGTGAATGCGCAGACCAATGCAGCCGGTCTGACCGAGCAACTGCATGACCTGATTGATGCCGAAGTACTCCGACCGGACGCAATCGTCCTCGCTGATGCCTGCGGCTGCTTTGCGGGTGCGGTAGGCCCCCGTCATGGAATTTGCTTCTTGCGGGTCGAGAAAGCGACCCGCATTTTCGGTGAAAACGTTCATACTCGTCTGGTTGAAATGAGTGGTAGTGGCTGGCGGTGAAAAGAGCAGTGCGGAAGATAGAATTGGAAAGCGAATCAAATCTACAAAAAAGCTAATTGCGTTTCAGAAACACGAACCTTCCTGATCCGTACGCAAATAACTTAAAATCAGACAGATAAACCGCTCAGAAAACAATCCCAATGCGTAGTTCTACGTGCCAAAATGCGGGCTTCTGCCTGATTCGGGCAGCACTGATAAAATCGGGGTTTCTCCGCTCAACCACCGCTCAGCACCTATCTACCTTTGTCAGGTAACCGGCACACAGCCGGGCGGGCACGTTGCCCGTTACGTTTTTCCGCTTCGGCGGTCCGATCATAGGTTAGGTTAACGAAAACGCCGGGGCGATTGCCCCGGCGTCTTTTTCATGTAGTCAACCCAAACACGCTACTTCAGCAAATTCAGCAGATAAGCCCCGTATCCACTCTTAACTAAGGGTTTGGCAATGTCGGCCAATTGATTGGCGTCGATAAACTTCATGCGGTAGGCGATTTCTTCAATGCAGCCAATTTTCAGGCCTTGCCGCTCCTCAATGACATGAACGAACTGCCCCGCCTGAATCAGCGACTCGAACGTACCCGTATCGAGCCAGGCCGTGCCCCGATCCAGCACACCCACTTTCAGCCTGCCCTGCCGGAGATACTCGCGGTTTACGTCGGTAATTTCCAGTTCGCCACGGGGCGACGGCTTAATATTTTTGGCGATTTCGACCACTGTGTTGTCGTAGAAATACAGACCCGGCACGGCATAGTTCGACTTGGGCTTCTCGGGTTTCTCCTCGATGGACAGCACGTTGAAATGGTCGTCAAATTCCACCACGCCGTAGCGTTCGGGGTCGTGAACCTGATAGGCATACACCACGCCCCCGTCGGGGTCGCTGTTGGCCTGAAGCAGTTTCGACAGGCCTGACCCGTAAAAAATGTTGTCGCCCAGCACTAAGGCCACTTTGTCATCGCCAATAAACTCTTCGCCGATGACAAACGCCTGCGCCAGACCATCGGGGCTGGGCTGCACGGCGTAGCTGAAGCGGCACCCCAGCCGAGAGCCGTCGCCGAGGAGCTTCTCGAAATGGGGCAAATCGTGGGGCGTCGAAATAATCAGCACGTCTTTAATACCCGCCAGCATCAGAATCGAGAGCGGGTAGTAAATCATTGGCTTATCATAAATGGGCATCAGTTGCTTACTGACAGCCAATGTGAGCGGATGAAGGCGGGTGCCGGACCCCCCGGCGAGGATAATTCCTTTCATAGTCAATCAGTAGATGAGTGAATGCGCGAATGAGTGAATAAATGCTATCAAACATTCGCTCATTCACGCATTTGCTAATTTATCGGTTTGCGTACATACCCTGGTAGTAACTTTGGTAATTGCCCGACGTGACGTTGTCTAACCAGTCCTGATTGTTGAGAAACCAATCGACGGTTTTTTCCAGCCCTTCTTCAAACTGTAGTGACGGCTCCCAGCCTAATTCGTTCATGATTTTGTGGGCGTCGATGGCGTAGCGAAGGTCGTGTCCGGCGCGGTCGGTGACGTAAGTAATGAGCTGAGCCGAGGTGCCCTCCGGCCGACCGAGTTTGCGGTCCATGATGGCGCAGAGCAGGTGAACGAGGTCGATGTTTTTCCACTCGTTAAACCCACCAATGTTGTAGGTCTCACCTACTCTTCCCCTGTGAAAAATGGCGTCGATGGCGCGGGCGTGGTCGACCACAAACAGCCAGTCGCGCACGTTTTCACCTTTGCCATACACGGGCAGCGGCTTGTCGGTCTGGATGTTGAGAATCATCAGCGGAATCAGCTTCTCGGGGAAGTGGTTCGGGCCGTAGTTGTTGGAGCAGTTCGACAGCACCACGGGCAGCTTGTAGGTGTTGCCGTAGGCCCGCACGAAGTGATCCGAAGCGGCTTTGGACGCCGAATAGGGCGACTGCGGCTCGTAGGCCGTTTGTTCGGTGAAAAAGTCTTCAGGATTGTGCAGCGATCCGTACACCTCATCCGTCGATACGTGGTAGAACCGCTTACCGTCCGGGTTATCTTTCCACGCTGTTTTGGCCGCATTGAGCAGGTTCACCGTGCCCACCACGTTGGTCATCACAAACGACATCGGGTCGGTGATGGACCGGTCCACGTGCGACTCGGCCGCGAGGTGAATGATACCGTCGAACGGAATCTCGGCGAACAGTCCGTCGATGAAAGCCGCATCCGTAATATCACCTTTGATGAATGTGTAGTTCGGCGCGTCCTCAACGTCCGTCAGGTTCGCTAAGTTACCGGCGTAGGTAAGCTTGTCGAGGTTATAGATTTGGTATTCCGGGTAGTTGGTAACGAACAGCCGGACAACGTGCGACCCGATAAATCCGGCTCCGCCAGTGATGAGAAGTTTCATAGTTTATAGTTTCTGCTGCCACCGCCACGCATCGCGCAGCGATTCGGCTAATGAACGGCCTGCCGACCAGCCAAGCACATCATTGGCCTTGGTAACGTCGGCGTATACCTGCTCGATATCGCCGGGGCGACGCGGCCCAACAGTGTAGTTGACGGCAACGCCCGTCTCGCGTTCAAACGTTTCAATGATGTTCAGGACCGTTTCGCCCCGGCCGGTGCCAATGTTGATCACGTCGTAGGACGCGTCGGCCGTGACCTCGTCCAGCTTTTTCAGGGCCTGTACGTGTGCTTCGGCCAGATCAACGACGTGGATGTAATCGCGGACGCAAGTGCCGTCGGGCGTGTTGTAGTCGCCACCGTGCACCGTCAGACTTTCACGGATACCGGCGGCTGTTTGCGTGATGTAGGGAATCAGATTAGCCGGAACACCGAGGGGCAGTTCACCAATTTCGGCCGACGGATGCGCACCAATGGGATTAAAATAGCGCAGTGCCAGCGTCCGGATGGGAATCTGCGCGTGAACGGCATCGCGGATAATGTCTTCGCTGATGGCTTTGGTGTTGCCGTAGGGCGACTGCGCCGGAAGCCGGGGCGTTTGTTCCGTAACGGGTAATTGCTCAGGTTGGCCATACACCGTGCAGGACGACGAAAACACTAAGTTGCGCACCCCGTATTTGGGCATCAGTTCCAGCAGCAACAAAAGCGAATCGAGGTTATTGCGATAGTACATCAGCGGCTTCGCCACCGACTCGCCCACCGCCTTGTGAGCCGCGAAATGAATGACCCCCGCTAATTGTTCCTGCTGAAAAATTGCCTGCATCTCAGCCGCATCGTTGCAGTCGGCCTGGTAAAACGGCACGTCGTGCCCCAAAATAGTCCGAAGACCATCAAGAACTGACCGTTTTGAATTGGAAAAATCGTCTACGATAACCGGCTCAAAACCGGCTTCGGCCAGCGAAAC
>JAYTAC010000034.1:0-2179 GCA_043737755.1 Spirosoma sp. | reverse complement strand
ACGTTAGTAGGGCGGGCAGGTTTTTGTAAGCAATCAACCGCCCGACGAACACGAAATTACTGGGTCGCAGGCCCAGCAACTGTTGCTGTTGGGCGCGGGTCGGTAGTGCCCGGTCATAGGCTGTTCGGAGGGCGTTGTTATCGACGGCATTCTTGCGAAGCAGAATCTTGGACGGGTCAACGCCGAGGTCGGTGAGGTAGTTGGCCGACTGGTTGCCGAAGCAGAAAAAGCCGTCGCACCGCCCAAACACCCACCGTTTAAACCGTTCTTTCCAGCCCCCGCGCTGGTGGTCGATAGCCGTGCTCTCAGCCTGCATCACCACCCGCACCCGGTTTGCGTTGGCCCACAGCAGGACCAGAATCTGCGCCGGGTCATAATAGCCGGTCAGGTTGATGACATCGGGCCGGAAGGCTCTGACGTGCCGGAGCAGCACTGCCGCCCGTTCGCGCAGGCTGACGTCTTCCAGAGAACGGTCGAAGAGCAGGTTGTAATTGTAGGTGTAAACGGGTGTTTCGGCATCGGTGCCGGTTTCGAGTCCCGCCCGCGATCGCTCGTTGCGGGCAATCTGCAACACTTTCAACGTAACGCCCGGCTGCTGGTCAACGGCTTGCTGGAGGGCCTGAAACACGCTGGCTTTGTAGTGCGCCCAGAGGAGGTTGTGAACGATCAGAATGCGCATCGGGGTGTCAGGCGGGGCGGGGAACAACGACCAAGGAGTCGTCGACGCGGTTGGCCGGTCGGTTGGCGAGGTGAGCCGGAAACAGGTGATCGACGCCCATAAACCGAATCATCAGCGCGAGCGGAAACCAGAACGAGATCTCGTACGGTCGCCCGTTGGTGAATAATTGAACCAGAATGAGCATATAGAAATACGCCAGGAAGACGCTCAGCGAGTTTGGATTGCGTCGCATCACGCCCAGCACGTGGTACATAATCAATGCGTTCAGGCCGCCGAACAGGGCAAAACCGAGGATACCCTGGTTGGTGAGGGCCTCCAGAACGGGCACGTCGAGGTACAGGTATTTGTAGCCGTAGCCCAGAATGAGCATGTGCGCGTGGCCTTCGAGCACGTTGTTGAAAAACAGGGCACTCACCGACCGGTTGGCGGCCGAATCGTCGAGCGTGGCCCGGTAGCCCGCTCCGGCCGCGTTCAAACCCAGGATGGCGTAGACGTTGTCCAGGTTGCGCTCCGCAAAGGCAATGACGTACCCGTACAGAATGGAATACCCGTCGCTGAACCGGCGCATCAGGAACAGAACGCCCACAAACCCAATGACCATGATGATGATGGGTATGGGCGTCAGCAGCCCGCGCACCGTATGCCGAATCTGGGCCGGGCGAACGTTGTAATAGATGAAAAAGGCGATGGCGATAATCAGGGCTACGATGGCCGACCGGGTTTGGGTGAGCACCAGTACGATGATGTTGAGGACACCCGCAAAAAACGCCAGCAGCCGGAAGATGACGCCCGTTTCGGAGCGCAGCAGCCAAATGGCGCAGGCAATGATACCCATGAACGCATTGCGCGAGAAAGCGTGGGGATTGCCCGAGGCTTCGTCGCTGCCGCCGATGGTGATGGCCGCCCGCATCCCGATGGCCCAGCTTGGATTGGTCAGCAGGGAGTAGATCAGGCCCAGATTGGAAACCAATGTGAAGAGTACGATCACCGGCACAAACACGCGGATGATCTCATTCGGGATGTTGATGAGCAGAAACAGGAACAGCAGGATGTAGATGTAATAAACGGTGTCCTTACCAAACTCAGTAAACCCGCCTTCGCCCACGTACACGGTCATGTAGAGGATGCAGAACGCCAGAAACGCCAGTCCTATCCAGAGCATGGTCATGTTGGGGCGGTATAACCGGCGCAGAATGGTGAACGGAACCATCAGCACCAGACCAAACGCTAAGGCTGCCGCCGTAAAGACGGTGCTGCCGGGGGCGAGCCGGAGCGTTTCGCGGAAAAAGAAAATAAGCGGGTAGCCATCCACCAACAGGCAGATGCCGACGACGATCCGCACGTAATCCAGCGTTTCCAGCAGCCGAAGAAACTTGCTCATAAATAAACGGGAAACAAATTCTTTTTTTAGATAAACCCACGCTGCTGCGTATGGTGTACGTGGTGGGGAGACCGACCGAATTATTTGATTTCTGCTCCCTAATTTTCCGGGATAGGCCG
>JAYTAC010000033.1:0-2179 GCA_043737755.1 Spirosoma sp. | reverse complement strand
TTTGTCTGATTCACAACGCCCTCAAATTTCACCAGCCCGGTCAGGCACCCCGCGTCGACGTGTTCGGCGCGGTAGCCGACCCGGATGATCTGCCGATTTCATTAGCCGAGTCAAAACACCGGTACGTGGCGGTGTCGGTACGGGACAACGGGATTGGCTTCGACGAGAAATACGTGGACCGTATTTTCACCATCTTCCAGCGGCTCCACGGGCGGGGTCAGTACGACGGAACGGGCATTGGTTTGGCACTCGCCCGAAAAGTTGTGGAAAACCACGGTGGTACGCTCATGGCCAAGAGCAGCGCAGGACAAGGGGCAACGTTCACGGCTTGGTTATTAGCCGATTAAATGCACCGGACGAGCCACATCAGTGCCGCTCACTGCCTTCGTCTTCGTCCTCCGCGAGTTCGGTGATTTCCTCATCGAGTTCATCGTCCGACAGATCGCCATTTAGCAAATCGGCGGGCACATCATCCATGCCTTCATCATTCGAGACGCCGTCAGTGGCATGGCGGGCGGTAGCCGTGTCGGTGTAGAGCAGCGTGTCGGAGGCTTCCTCATTGCCCGGATTCATGCTGTCGGGCTGATTGTCGACGCCCAGACCCGCATAAACGACCGAATCCATCTCGTCGTCGTTTTCCGGCATATTTGTATTTTGGGGCGACATCCCTTCCTGCGGACCGCCTGTGTTTTGGTCTACGCGCTGCTGATCTGAGTTGTTGGTATTTTCCATGACGTTGGGGATTGTAAGTAGTTGAGTGTATGCGGCCTGTCAACTCTGGCAGAGTTCTAAACTTTGTCAGAGTTGACGGGCTACCTCACTCCTAAACCCCGGCCCAAACGAAGTGTTTCGGGAGAGTGCTACTTCCTGACGACTATCGTCTGTGCCTGCACCGGGTTTCCGGAACGGTCGTCGGCCGATAGTCTCAGCACATACGTGCCATCGGGCAGGGTGCCCAAATCAATGATCGTTTCGACATTGGCCCGAACCGGCTGTCCCACCAGCACAAGCTGACCCGTCAATGAGCGTAACTCGACCCGGCCAGTGTGGGGTGCGCGGACCGTGACATACCGACTGACCGGATTTGGAAACACCCACGACGCAGTCGGCTCCTGAATGACACCCGTGACAACAACTTTCTGCGACGTATTTTTCAGATACCGCACCCCGCCCGCTATGCTGCCCAGCATCAGATCGGGCAGTTGGTCGCCGTCGAGGTCGGCGAGGGCCGCCACCAACCCCCGGCCCGGCACACCCCCGGCAGGTAGCGAGTCGAGCAGGGTCAGTGGCTGATTGAGCAGGCTGGGAGTCGGTCGGTCGGGAAACTGGTACACGCGCACCTGCCCGCTGTTGGTCGCCATCACCAATTCATTTTTCTGGTCGCCGTTCAGATCGGCAAGTACGAGTGAGCGGGCACCCGTAAACCGGTCGTCGGTGAAGCCGCCCACATTCTGAGTCTGCAACTGGAACACCGGACTGGCGACGGTACCCGCGTTGCGCAGGTACCGAATGGTGCCGTCGGTCTTGCCAATCAATACGTCGGGCCTGCCGTCGCGGTCGATGTCGGTCACCGTTGGCAGGTCGCCGGGGGTCATCCCGTCGGGCGTAGGCCAGCGAATGGCGGTAGCGAGGTCATACCGAACGGCCGCCCCGCCGGGAGCTGCATTGAGCAGCAACCGCATCACCACGCCATTGCCGGTCAGCACGAGGTCCATGCTGCCGTTGGCGTCGACGTCAGCGAAGGCGGGCATCACATTCGTCAGCGCCAATGACGCCGTCAATCCCAGATAATCGGTCGTCACGAGCGTAAAAGCGGGCTGCTGATCAGTGCCTTTGTTCTCGAACTGCCACAGCCCCGCCCGGTAGCCATTGGTTGTTTGGGCACCCGCGTAACCGATCAGCAAATCTTGGTCGCCGTCACCGTCGAGGTCAGCCAATGCCGGGGTTGCCCGTTCGCCGAGGTCGAGCATGTCGTTCTGGAGAAAGTCTTTCTGTACCGTCTGGTAATTCGGCTTCTGATTCGTCCCCACATTTCGGTAGAACCAGCCCGATGCCCGAAAGTCGAACGCCTGGTTTTCGTTGAAATCAACGTTGGGCGAGGCCAGCAGGTCCTTGTTGCCGTCGCCGTCGACATCTTCCCAAAACGTGGCCGGAAACGCGGGAAACACAATGGGCTGGC
>JAYTAC010000032.1:0-12934 GCA_043737755.1 Spirosoma sp. | reverse complement strand
GTGTTTTCGTCGGAAGGCGTGTTTTTCGTCAAGTGGAACCATGTCAACCCCGATTCGACGGAGACCATCGACGCGTTCGAGGCTGAAGCCCGTGGGTTGAATCTGCTCCGCCAAACTGATGCGCTTTATGTTCCGCCCGTGATCGGTTACGGTCAGCAGTTGGACAAATCCTATCTGATTCTCGACTACATCGACTCCGGCCAACCCGGCCCCGATTACTGGGAAACGCTCGGTCAGTCGCTGGCACTGCTGCACTCCCATACGCAGCCCCAGTTCGGCCTGAACTTCGCGAACTACATTGGTTCGTTACCACAGACAAATACGCCCACAACTAACGGCATCAACTTTTTCTTTGAGCACCGGCTGTTGCCGCAGGCGGGAATGGCGTTCTACAAAGGACTGTTGCCCAAAACCGCGTATGATGCCCTGTTCCGGCTCCGCGACCGCCTGCCTGACCTTATTCCCAACGAACGCCCGGCGTTGCTCCACGGCGATTTATGGTCGGGCAACGTGTTGGTCACGGAACAGGGCCAACCCGCTCTGATCGACCCGGCCGTGTACTACGGCTTCCGCGAAGCCGACCTCGCCCACACCCGATTATTCGGTGGTTTCGATCAGCGTTTCTACGACGCCTACGACGAGACCTTTCCCCTACACGATGGTTTTGACGAGCGCGTGGCCATCTACAACCTCTACCCGCTATTGGTGCACGTGAATCTGTTTGGCTCCGGCTACGTTAGTGGCGTGGAACGGGTATTGAATAGATTTTAGCTCCCCCACAATCCTCTCAGTGAGTGAATTACTGACCGACCCATCACTTATTTTTCATGGACATTACCTCTTTCGAGCAGTTCGATCTGAACCGCCAACTGCTCAATGCCATTGCCGACGCGGGCTATACCGAACCTACGCCCATTCAGCAGAAAACCATCCCACTGAGTCTGGGTAACCACGACGTGCTGGGCATTGCCCAAACCGGCACCGGCAAAACGGCGGCTTATCTGTTGCCATTGCTGATGAAAGTCAAATACGCTCAAGGACACAACCCACGGGCACTGATTCTGGCTCCGACGCGTGAATTGGTCATGCAGATCAACGAAGCAGTGAGTCAGTTGGCTAAATACACCGACCTGCGGCACGTAGCCCTCTACGGCGGACTCGGCCCCAAAGCGCAGATCGAGACGCTGCGAAAAGGCGTCGATATTCTCGTGGCCACGCCCGGCCGTCTGATGGACCTCTACCGGACAGGCGAATTGGTGATGAAGGAAATCCGAACGTTGATTATAGACGAGGCCGACAAGATGATGGACATGGGTTTCATGCCCCAAATCCGGTCCATTCTGGAGGTCATTCCCTCAAAACGGCAGAACCTACTGTTTTCGGCCACGTTTGGCGGACGAGTCGAGCGGCTGTCGGGCGAGTTTCTGGAAGCTCCCATCAAAGTTGAGGTAACGCCCCAGGCATCCACCGCCGATATGGTCAGTCAGGTGCTGTACGAGGTGCCCAACTTCCGCACCAAGATCAACCTGATCGAGCACTTAATCAGGAAAGACGAATTCCAGCGGGTCATCATTTTTGCCCGCACCAAAGGCACCGCCGACAACATTTTCAAGTTTCTGGCCCGTAAAGTAATCGATCCTGCACAGGTTCGGGTGATCCACGCTAACAAAGGCCAGAACACCCGCACCAACGCAATGGAAGCCTTTCGGGAGGGCAACATACAGGTGCTGGTGTCGACCGACGTGGCCGCACGGGGTATCGACATCGTAGAAGTCAGTCACGTCGTTAACTTCGACGTACCGCTGATTTACGAGGATTACGTGCATCGGATTGGCCGCACGGGTCGCGCCAACCACGCCGGCGAGGCCATCACGTTTATGACGATGGCGGAAGCTTATCACATCCAGAAAATCGAGCGAATTATTCGCATGACCATCCCGCGCGAACCTATTCCGAGGGCAGTGGAGCAGACGGAAACGCCCGACGAAGAACAGCAGGCGATGCTGCGCGAAATTGACGATCAGCGTCGGAAAGAAGACCCGACGTTTCTGGGCGCATTTCACGAGAAAAAAGGGCGAACGGTTGCCGTTGGAAAAGACCGACCGAAAGCCAAATCGAAAGTGACGGGGGCAAAAAAAGCGGCTTCTTCGGCTACCGGACCGCGTTCGGGTCCGGGGGGGCGTAGGTCGGGCGCGTCGGCAGCCGCGAAAGCCGGAGCGGCAAAACGGGCAGGCACACGCGGGGGGCGCCGGTAGTTGTCCCCCCCGTGTACTAACTTGGTTTCCTGCTTCGTTCTACCGGAACACAGACCCAATAGTACGTTAATTACCATGAGCGTTCGGACAAATCTGATACAGTTGAGTTTGGTTGTCCTGCCGCTTTTGGCAGTGGCCCAGCCCAAGCAACTCATCACGTCGGCGCGTTTGGACGACTCTGTACAACAGTCTGACAAGGGTCGCAAAACCACCGGCCAAAACCAGCCCGCTATCGAGCAGGCACCCGACGCAGCCGGAACGGATGCCGCCGACAATTCGTCGGGTGGCCCCGTCAACGTCTTGCCCCTTTTCGGCGAACGTCCCAAAACAGCAGCCCAGATCGACGAGGAGATTCACTTTCTGAACGATTGTGACCGCAACTTCTCTAACCGCACCGAAGCCAGCGACTTTTTTGCGGCTCGTGGCTGGGATTACGTCGCCGATGGTCAGTTGGACACCGCTACGCACCGTTTCAACCTGTCGTGGCTGCTCAACGACCGCAACGCCGACGCATTCTGGGGGCTGGGGGTTGTCACTTACCAGAAAAACGACCTGCCGGGAGCCATTCGTTTGCTGAAGAAGGGATTAGCCGTTGCCGACACGAACGTTGTGCTGATGACGGACTTGGCCGCGCTCCAAATCAAGAACTACCAGGAGAAGAAAATAGTGACTGACCTGACCGAAGCTGAAAGCCTGCTGCTCAGAACAGTGTCGATCAGCCCCAACTCTGCCGACTCCCACCAGAAACTTGCCGTTGTCAATTTCCTGAAGGCCGACTACGAGAAATCGTGGGGATACTTCCACCAGGCCCGCACCCTCGACCTGTCTGTGCTGGACTTCAGTTTCCTGAATGAGCTATTGGCCAAGCTACCCGATCCGAAGGGAGTCTTCAAGTAGAGTTGTCAATTATCCGTTTCTGCGTCCTCTACTACTTTCTCCTTCGCCCGCTCGTAGGTAATTTTCCCCCGCTCGTCCCATTCGCTGATGGTGTACGATTCAAACGCGGTGTCCCACTGATCGCTGGCGTACTGGGTGAGTTTCCGGCGCATCCGTCGTCCGCTGGGGCTGATCGGGTAAAACTGCGTCCACCGGCCCACTTTTACGCCGTTGTCGTACTTGCCTTCCTCGGCCAGCAGACCGTTTTCGTGAAACGCGAAATAAGTGCCTTTCACGTTACCGTACTCAATGGGCACTACCTCTTTGATTTTCCGGTGCGTCGAATCGTAGTAGGACAGCCGTGATTCGGCCGGAGTACCCCGATGCCAGTGCATTTTGTCGGTGAGCATGAAATTGGCATCGTATTTTTCCCACCGCCCGTCCTTCATACCCGCGTAATAATGTCCTTCCTCGACAAGATCACCGTTCTGATAGCGTTTGTACGGGCCGTGCAGCAGCAGCCCTTTGTCATCGTCTTTCACGACGGAACTCGTGACCCGGCCCGTTCGCTGGTAGTACCGGAATACCTCGCGGATGTAAGGCAGCGGTTTGGCGGCATCATTGTCTTTGAGGATGTAGAACTCCTCCACCACGGTCCGGTCACCACTGCCCAGCTTGGCATATGCTTTGATCATCGAAAGCCCTTCGTAGTCTGTTTTGGATGCTTTCGACTTTGCTTTTTTATCGGATTTCAGCTTCTTCAACTGCTTTAGTTTCAGCCCCAAATCCGGCATAATTCCTGACAAATAGCTGTCTTTTTGCTCTCTGAGCGACGCCATCGTGGGCAAACCCAGCGTCGTGAGTGACGACGGCATTGATGAGAACGGAGAAGCGGACGCACCCGACGGGGCCAGCACCGGTGCGGAAGCTGTTGTCAGGGAAGCTGGCTGAGTGGTCTGCGCCTGCGCAACGAAGAAACCATTCAGTAAAATAAGGATAAAAGCTGTTTTGAAGCCGGGAGTATACATAATACGGGCAACCGATTGATGCCTGAAGTTTGTTAATTTTGCGACGTTACATCATGTTTGCAACGCTCCGCGAAGTGCTATTATTTTGTTAACCCGCCCGGCGGTTACCTTCGTCGGGCCATTATCAATCAACCGTTGTGGAAAAACAGGCCCGCATATACGTTGCCGGACACCGGGGAATGGTCGGCTCAGCCATTGTTCGCAAACTACAAGCCGAAGGGTACACCAGCATTGTCACCCGCACATCATCGGAACTCGATTTGCGCGACCAGGGTGCCGTGGTCGACTTTTTTGCCAGCGAACAGCCGGAGTTCGTTTTCTTGGCTGCGGCAAAAGTGGGAGGCATCATGGCCAACAACACCTACCGTGCCGAATTCCTGTACGATAACCTGATGATCGAGTCGAACATCATTCACAATGCGCACAAAACGGGCGTTCGGAAACTGCTGTTCCTCGGTTCGTCGTGCATCTACCCAAAAATGGCCCCGCAGCCACTCAAAGAAGAGTACCTGCTGACAGGATTGCTCGAAGAAACGAACGAGCCGTATGCCATCGCTAAAATCACGGGTATCAAACTCTGTGAAGCCTATCGGAGTCAGTACGGCAACAATTTCATTTCGGCCATGCCAACCAATCTGTACGGCCCTAACGACAACTACGACCTACAGGGGTCGCATGTGCTGCCCGCGCTGATTCGGAAGTTTCACGAGGCCAAAGTGAACGGCGATGCCACGGTTGAGGTATGGGGAACCGGCTCACCGATGCGCGAATTTCTACACGCCGATGACCTCGCCGACGCCTGTGTTTTCCTGATGGAGCATTACAACGACGACCTTTTCGTGAACGTCGGCACGGGCGAAGACGTCACGATCCGCCAATTGGCAGAAATGGTGAAGGAAACGGTCGGGTTTGACGGAGACATTCACTGGAACACCGACAAGCCCGATGGCACGCCCCGCAAACTCATGGACGTGTCGCGGCTACACGCGCTGGGCTGGAAACACACCACCGAACTTAAACAAGGTCTGGAAATGACGTATCAGGATTTTCTCGCTAACGAGGTGTTGTACGTAGAGTAGAGACCGCACCGGCGGACCGGCAAAATATTGCCGATCCGCCGGTGCGGTCTCCTGTGCGTCAGCAAATTCGTCCGGTCGGTAGACGCAAGCCGTCCGGTCGGTAGACGCAAAATATTGCCGGTCCGCCGGTGCGGTCTCTACAATTTCTTCGCTGGATTGCCGAATACCGTTACGCCGGCGTCGACGTTTTCTACCACCACCGACCCGGCTCCGACGCGGGCGTTTTTCCCAACCGTGACCCCGGCAATGACCGTTGCACCGGTGCCGATAAAGGCCCCCTCTTCAATTAAGGCACTACTATTGATGAGACAGCCCGTTCCGATGTGGACGTAGTCACCTACGCTGGCCCGGCTCTCGACCACCGCTCCCGACTGAATAATGCAGTGGTGCCCAACCTCAGCGTATGGGTTCACGACAACGCGGGCGGCAATCAGATTACCGTGTCCCAGCGTTGCCAATGCCGAAACGACTGCCGTATCGTGAATGGCGTTGACGGGCTGCACTTTGCGCCGTTCGTTGAGCATTTTCACCAACCGCTTGCGCACCCGACCATCAGCAATGGCGATGAACGCTTCGCACTTCTGCCCGACGAGCTTCAAGAAGCCATCGTCGTCCGTTTCGCCCAGCACCGTTATGTCGCCAAACTCTTTACCATGCAGGGTTTTGTCATCGTCTAACAGACCATAAACGACTACGTTGTTACGCTGAAACAGGTCCAAAACCGTCAGGCCGAGATTGCCCGCTCCAAAAATGAGCACCGGATTCTCCATCTATCGTATCTTGTTAAGTCAATGTGAACAATTACTCATTAATGAGACAATTGTTTCTAATTTGGTAACCATTCGGTAAATTCCAGTTCATACGTAGAACGTAGCTTCGTACATGAAATCAAATACGCAATTCCGTACCATTGTGTTGTCTGACATTCACCTTGGTACGGCTGGGTCAAAAGCGAAGGAGGCTACGGAATTTCTGCAAAACTACTCCTGCCAGAAACTCATTCTCAACGGTGACATTATTGACGGCTGGCAACTGAAACAGTACGGCACCTGGAAGAAAAAGCACACTGCCTTTTTTAAAGCGGTTTTAAAGCAAATCGTTCATTACGACACCAAAGTCGTTTACCTGCGCGGCAATCACGACGACTTTTTGGATCAGGTGATGCCGATGAAAGTCGGAAAAAACTTCTCGATTCGCAAAGACTACACCATCACTTCCGGCACCAAAAAATTCTACGTGACCCACGGCGATGTGTTCGACTCGATCACGTCGCAGATGAAGTGGTTAGCTTACCTCGGCGATATGGGGTACACCTTTTTGCTCTGGGTTAATAAACTCTACAACCAGTACCGGGTCTCACGGGGACTTCCTTACTACTCACTATCGCAGCAGATCAAAAGTCGGATCAAACAAGCTGTCAACTACATATCTGACTACGAACTGAAGCTGACCGAACTGGCCCGCGCCCGCAACTGCGATGGGGTTATCTGTGGGCACATTCACCAACCTGCCATTCACGAACTCGATGGCATCATCTACATGAACTCCGGGGACTGGGTGGAGTCGATGAGTGCATTGGTCGAAGACCACGAGGGTAACTGGAGTTTGTTGTACTACACATCCGATTTGTCGGAGGAGGACGCGGAAGAGAAAGCAGTTAAGCAAGCTCGCCAACGTCTCGAAACCAACTCACCCGCAGTGCAGGCGGACTAATCATCAACGGTTATGCGCGTTTTATTTTTGGTACAGGGAGAAGGCCGGGGCCATTTAACGCAGGCACTGTCGCTGGCGCAACTTCTCAAAATGGCGGGCCATGATGTTATTGGTGCGCTGGTCGGTGTGACCGCAGAGCGGAGTGTTCCGACATTTTTCAGCGAGAAGTTTACGGCTCCCATCACACCCGTGTTCAGCCCCGGATTAGTCTACAATGCCGGAACTAACGAACTGGAGCCGTTCAAAACGACGGTGCAGGCCATCCGATATGCCCGGCCGTTCTGGCGTAGTTTGAAGCAGGTTCGTGATCAGATAGAAACGCAGCGGCCCGACGTGGTTGTCAACTTCTACGAAATGCTCGGTGGCCTGACGTATGCGCTCCTGAAGCCGTCGGTGCCAATGGTGTGCATTGCCCACCAATACATGGCGTTTCACCCCAACTTTCAGCGTCCACAGGGGCAGTGGTTCTACCGGCAGGCATTCAGGATGAATACGCGGCTGACCTGCTTCGGTGCACGGGAATTGCTGGCCCTTTCGTTCGACAAACAGCCCGACGAGCCATCCCGACGTCTACGCATTGTTCCCCCATTGCTGCGTCAGGAAGTGATCCAGCAGAAACCCACCACTGGCGATTTTCTATTAGCCTACGTTACCCAACCCGGCCTGAACGTTGAAATACGAAAAGCCCATGAGCAACGCCCCGACGTGCGCATTGATGGTTTCCACGCGGGGGTGACCGCCCCTGGTCAGGTCATTGACGAAACATTGACGTACCATGCAATCGACGGAAAACGGTTTCTGGAGTTCATGGCCCGTTGTAAGGCCATGGTGACTACGGCTGGTTTTGAGTCGGTCTGCGAAGCTGCTTATTTGGGTAAACCCGCCCTGATGATTCCGCAACCGAACCACTACGAGCAGTCCTGTAACGCCATCGACGGGCAGCGGGCGGGCGTTGGTCTGGCATCGGACCGGTTCGATCTGGACCGCTTGTTGGACTACCTACCACAACACGATGCCGGGGTGAGTGAACGGTTTCGGGCCTGGTATGGACAGGGCTATTTTCTCTTCTTGGCGGCCCTCAACCGTGCGGCTGCGTCGCGACGACCCAAATCTACGGGTGGCTTTCTGCGCACCCGTGTCCGGCAGTTATTACGGTCGTAACTGTTCAGTCTACACTGCTTCACTTCCATACGGAAACGCTAACGGATCAGGATGTCGAAAGCAGTACTTTGTCTGCTGAATCAGTTTGTCCGGACTGACGATTTTGTACGAAACTGGTTCCGCTGGCTGAACGAACAAGGGCAGTTCGTACCCAAAATCAGCGCAACTTTTCCGGTATATGGCTTCCCGCGTTGGGTGTTGAGGGGCAACGGCATTGAAAACCCCCGTTAACCGTCGCTCGATTAGCAGTAGCAAAATACCGACAGCGTCGTCGCGATGCACATAATTAACAGGCACGGCTCCGCTATCGACCGTCCGGCCCGCTACGTACTTACCCGGAATCCGGCCGTATCCCATCAACCCTCCGCAACGCAGAATGGTGACGGCCCGCTCCGGGGCAAGCATCTGCACGATTTTTTCGGCCCGGACCAGCGCAGGAGCAGCCGACTGTTCGGGTATCATAACATCATCTTCCACAACCACTCGATTAATCTCCCGGTACACCGATGTCGAACTGACGTAGATGACGTGTTTCACGGACGACTGCCGGATGGCTTCGGTCAGGCATTCGGTCTGTTGCGGATGGAAATCGTCGCCCATTTTTCCGGCTTTGGGTGGTATGTTGATGACTACTATGTCGGCTTGCAGCAGGGCTGTCACATCACCCACGGGTTCGGGACTGAGTTGCAGCGGGTGAGCATCGATCCCTGATCGGCGCATCAGCGGTAGTTTCTCCTCCGACGTAGTACTGCCCCTGACCGTATATCCTTGGGCTATCAGGCACTCAGCCAATGGCAACCCCAACCACCCGCAGCCGAGGATGGAAATCGTTTTGTGAGTTGTGTTCACAGCCCGACGCCAAACGTCAACACGCGAACGTCGGGGCCTTTTCCCGCAACAAACAACGGACTAAGGTCGTATTTCACGAAAAAGTTGGCACTCTTTAGCCCTAAGTGCGCCATCAGACCATACCGGTAATTGGCCATGTCGAAGCTGGAATGCCTGCGATCTTTGCTTCCATCAGCTTCTTTTATCTTCCGGTAGCTGTCGATTCGGTAGTTCACGTAGCCACCCAGCCCGATGTGACCAACCCGCCTGCCTTCGCTGTTGTAGAACGTTACCCGGGGCACTACCGGGACACCAATTGTGCAAACCGTTAGCTTACTCTTTTGGAGATCGCGGCCCGCGTCCGTGAAAGCGATACCAGTTGAGGTCCGATCAGGAATAACATCGCCATCGAACATAAAATTATTCCAGGCTACCTCAACGCCATAATACAGTTTAAGCGAAGCCCGCTTGCCGCGGGCGATTGTCGGCAGGGCACCCATTGCCAGCGAAACGTAGCGCGATCCAATCGGGCGGAGGATGTAGCCGCTCTCCGGGTAAGCCGTGCTGGCCGACTGCTGTAGAAAGTTGTTCAGTCCGATGCTCAGACTATAGTCAAAACTGTGGCTGTCGCCCCGTTTGCGCTTCGACCGGCTATAATTCCGGCGATTGTTGGCCGAATCACTCCTTGTTGTATCATCCGATCCATTGATGGTGATGGTTACGCCGTTTTTTTTCTTTCTCACCACCAGTACAGTGTCTTTCAAATACTGACCGCCGTCCCGAGAAATCGCCGTTTGTCCATTCGGCACCGAGTCGAGCTGCATGCCCATTTCGCGCACGATTTTATTCAGATCATACGCCGACAGTGCCTGAATGCCCGCCTTGTCAGGCGCGTAGACAACCAGCCGTGTACGGTTGGCAAACCGAATAACTAACGAGTCGGCGGGATTGACCGATGCGGCCGACGGCAGTGCGGTTGATGACACTGTAATTGCGATGACTAAGGCTCGAAAGATTGTATTCATTGTTTTATGGATTTGTCTTTGTCAAGGGATTGTTTGAGACCGCTGTAGGCCCGGCCAAGTAAACCACGCTCATCGTTGGCAACGTCTTTTCGGGCAAAGATTTCGCCTTGTTTCAGACGCTTCATGTGTTGCCAGAAACTGACCGTTTTACCTTCCTCGCCTGGCTTATCGATGGTCGATGCTGTTGCTATTTTCTGGTCAGTTGTCATTGCTGTTGTCCGGTGGGCAGCGGATAGCACTTCCGGCTCGGCGATTGTCACAACCAGCACACGTTCGGCCGTCGGGACGGGGTTGTTAACCGTGGCAACTGTCTTTTCATCACTTCCAGTTACCGTTTCTACTGAGTATGCATCCAGCTCTGTTTTAGCAAACTGATCCGTCTGCGTCGGCGGTACAGCGTTCCGTGCACTCCGGGACAATGTTTTCTCATTAACCGACCTACCAACTTTGGCAATCAATCGGCTGTCATTGATCTGCCTGCTGTCAGTTCTTTTACCGGGCTTGTCTGAAGCCACAACAGCCAGTTTTAGCTTCACTGAATCCAATGTTTTTCGTTTCGGCTCCAGCGAAGTTTCGGCAAGCGCAGTCTCCTTGTTCACGGCAACGACTTCCCCTGTCGGCGTCGGCGTTAATGTTGACAGATACAGCCAGCCAAACAGGCAGGTCAACAGCAAACAGACTGCAATTGCTATATATTGATAGCTGGTTGACCTACTCCAAAATACTATCCGCTTGCGGGAATCTGCCTTCCCCATCCGGGCCTGTAACCGCTCGAATGCGTCCGGGCCGGGCGGCAGCGACATTGTCTTCAGCCTACGGGCGAACAGGTCATCGACCGGCTGTTTTTCGTTCTGTTTTTCCATTGTTGTTTACGTCGTCGACTTCGCGCCGGGGTGTCAACCGCTGTAAGTCCTGTTCTACTTTTTTCAGGTTCATTTGCAACACTGTCCGGGCGCGGCTCAACTGCGATTTTGACGTGCCCTCTGATATGCCCAGCATCTCCGCAATTTCGGCGTGAGCATACCCTTCGATAGCGTATAAATTAAATACCGTTCGGTAGCCATCGGGCAACTGATTGACCATCCGCAGCAAATCGCTTTCGTTCACCGTGGCATCGGCCCATTCGTAATTCGGCTCACCCATCACATCGTCAATCGGGATTTCCTGACGCCACTGTTTATTCTTTCTCAGGAACATGAGCGATTCCGTGACCATCACCCGCCGGACCCACCCTTCAAAACTGCCATCTTCCCGAAATTGCCCGATCTTGTCGAATACGCGCATGAACCCGTCGAGCAACACCTCCTCAGCATCAGCCCGGTTGGCGCAGTAACGAGTACACACAGCCATCATCTTGCCGCTGAACCGGTTATACACAACTTTGTAAGCGCGGCTTTCGCCCCGCTTCAGCGCAGCAATTAACTGCGCTTCTGTCATGTAGAATGGTATAGCTAAGCGCATTCGAGTTCAGGTTCAACGGTAAGATGCAGGATAGACTGAGTTAGGTTGCATGGCCATCAAAAAAAATGCAGTGCACCACTGAGCGATGCACTGCATAAAGAAAGAGCTTTGTTAAAGCCCTTTTACATACTTGATTCCTGATACGTAATGCAGCCAGACCACTCGGGAGACTCTGAAATTGATCGGAGCAATGACCACCATGACCGGGGCTACTACGGCTGCATAGACCCACCCTTCAGGGTCACCGGCGAGGTAGAACAGCAGGAAGCCCAGTACCAGTGCAAACCCGCCCGAAATGGCATAACTGACATACATGGCTCCGGTGAAATACCCCGGTTCAACTTCATAGCGGAGTTTGCAATGAGGGCAAAACTCGTACATTTTGTCAAAGCCCCCCGGAGAATAAAAAGGCTTGGAGAACATTTTTCCCTTCCTGCACTTAGGACATAGCCCGTCTAACACGGCTTGCAACTTCGAGACGTCTTCCATGTTCCAGTTTACTGTTACGATACCATAAATAGCCGATCGTAGCCACGATCAGATATGGGATTACTAACAAGTAAAGGATGCCAAAGTTTAATTCTGATGCAATTACACTTCGACCATCACTGACGGTGCTCTCCACTGTTCCCCGGCACATGGCACACTGGGCCATTATGTCCGGACTAACAATCAACAATACCAAACTGACAAATACTGTCCTGAAGGTTTTCATAACTGAATCTGCTTAGTGAAGGTAATACGGTCTGATAAGAAAATAGACGACCACGCCCGTTACACTGACGTACAACCATATTGGAAACGTGTACTTGACGGTGCGTTTATGCCGGGCAATCTGACCACTCAGCGCAAAATAAACGGCCCTAAGCACAAACCAGACTACCACAACCGACAGAACGATGTGCGACACCAGCAGGAAATAATAAACCGGTCGAACCCAGCCCTCCCCACCAAAGGAAGTCGACTCATGCGTGAGGTGATACAGGATGTAAGTGACCAGAAAAATGGTCCCGAACGTGAACGCTGTCAGCATGGTGCGCCTGTGCGCAGCTACGTTTTTCTGCCGAATGAAGTACAAACCAATCAACAACAACACCGACGTAATGGAGTTTATGACGCCGTTGACATGGGGCAAATAATCCGTCCATCTACCCAAGTCAACCTTCTGTCGAATACCCAACATAACGGCAACAGCAAGCGGGACGGCTATCGACAAGACGTTGATAAACCGGCTAACTTTCTGTTGCTGTATTGGCTGTAGCGTTTCCATAAATGGCAAATCACTCTTTACTGTAAATATCCAGTAACACTCTGATTTCGAGTATCATACGATCCACGTCTGTCTTGTCCGTACCGTCGTAGAACCCCCTGACAATACCCTGTTTATCTACTAATACTAACTTTTCGCTGTGGATAAAAGTTTCGTCCGGATCGCCGTCCTTCACCCCCGCGTCAACGGCTGGCAAGTAATAGCCACGCATTGCCAGCTTGTAAATATCAGCTTTGTT
>JAYTAC010000031.1:0-2180 GCA_043737755.1 Spirosoma sp. | reverse complement strand
TGGTCAGCGAACAGGGAGCGTCCATTTACTCGGCTTCGGAGGTGGGGCGCGAGGAGTTTCCCAACCATGACGTAACGGTACGTGGGGCGGTGAGCATTGGTCGGCGGCTGGTGGACCCATTGTCTGAGTTAGTCAAAATTGACCCTAAATCCATTGGTGTCGGGCAATACCAGCACGACGTGGACCAGACCGACCTGAAAACGAGTCTGGATGCCGTTGTTGAAAGCTGCGTCAATCAGGTGGGCGTTTCGCTCAACACCGCCAGTGCCTATCTGCTGCGCTACGTGTCGGGGTTGGGGCCTCAGTTGGCAAACGCTGTTGTTAGCTACCGGGCGCAGAACGGGGCTTTTTCGTCGCGCGATCAGCTCAAAAAAGTGCCGCGTCTGGGGCCGAAAGCCTTTGAGCAGTGTGCCGGTTTTTTGCGAATCGAAGGAGCCAAAAATCCGTTAGACAACAGTGCCGTGCATCCCGAACGGTATGCCGTGGTGGAGCGTATGGCGGCCGATGCGGGCAGCACGATTACCAACCTCATTCAAAACGCAGCGTTACGAAAACAGATCAGTCCCGAACGCTACGTGACCAATACCGTTGGCCTGCCAACGCTGCGCGATATCTTGGCCGAACTCGAAAAGCCCGGCCGTGACCCCCGCGACCCGCTTTCGACGTTTGACTACGACGCCCGTGTCCGGTCGATAACGGACCTGCACGAGGGGATGACACTCAACGGCATTGTTACGAACATCACCGCGTTTGGCGCTTTTGTCGATATTGGCGTCAAGCAGGATGGGCTGGTTCACGTTTCGCAGATGGCCAATCACTACGTTTCCGATCCCAGGACAGTGGTACGTGTGAACCAGACCGTATCTGTGAAGGTGTTGGACGTGGATACGGCCCGCAAGCGAATTGCGTTATCTATGAAAATCTCCTAAGTTGCCCTTGTTCACTAACCCCGCCTGTATGCGCCAATGCTGGTTTTGGCCCACTTTCCGGGCCATTCTACCCATTACCTGTTTGCTTTTTCTGTTGACTTCGTGTTCGGCACTGAAATCGTCGGGACCATCGCACTCCGTCAGCCGTCGTCCGGCGACCAAACCAGTTGCCCGCCGAACGCCAACCGGTAAAACGCCCGTTCGTCCCCCCGCCGTTCCGGCCAAATCGGTTGGTAAAGTGGTCGATTCACGCACGTACGTGACGCGCTACGTACCGGAAGTAGTGAAGGTGGCCCGTGCCTACACCGGAACACCCTACCGAACGGGCGGCAACACGGTTGAGGGAATCGACTGTTCGGGACTGGTTTGCGCGGTTTTCAGCACCGTCGGACTGAAAATGCCGAGGATTTCGTGGCAGCAGTCGGAGGTGGGGCGCGAAGTGGAGGTAGACGACATACTACCCGGTGACCTGATTTTTTTTGTGCCCGACAACGGGCAACCGGGCTACGTATCGCACACGGGGATTGTGACGGAGGTCAACGGGGAAAATAGCATTCGGTTCATTCACGCGTCATCGTCGCGGGGCGTTCGGGAGGACAACCTGTATGCAGACTATTTCAAAGGCCGGTTTGTGAAGGCATTACGGCCATTTTAGCAACCCCGTCAAGCGGCTTGTTGGGCTGCGCTGATTAGTTCTTCGAGGTGCGCCCGGTCTTTGTTTCGCAGTCTCATCTCTAAACTAAGTGCTTCGTTACGCGTGTCGAAGAGCCGCGTAAACTTCACTTCCCACGGCTTGCCATCGGCGGTGGCGGGGTGAACTTTTGCGTTGTGCTGCCAGAGCGTGATGGGCAGGTTTTTCGTCTGGCCAACAAAATGCCGGTTGGCGGTGGGGCTGTAAATAATATAAACAGTATGCATGAGGTGTCCGGGCTATTACCAAAACTACGACTTTGACAGCCAAAAACAAACCCTATCCGAGCGAGTGACTAAATCGGGTAATAATGATGGAAATTTCGGACCTTGATTTGGGTCGGGCTATTATTTTACGCATATTTGCACCCACAACACGCCATCAACGGCACTCAATGGGGGATTAGCTCAGCTGGCTAGAGCGCTTCCATGGCATGGAAGAGGTCATCGGTTCGACTCCGATATTCTCCACAAGGCACAAAAAGACCACTCACGCAGAGTGGTCTTTTTGCTACAGGTCCGTCACCAAAGAAGCCCGTCCGGTAGCTACCGGACGGGCTT
>JAYTAC010000030.1:0-2180 GCA_043737755.1 Spirosoma sp. | reverse complement strand
CCAGCACTTTACGAATGCCGATTTCCTTAACGCGCTGCTCAACGTTGAACGAGGCCAGGCCAAACAGACCCAGACAGGAAATCAGAATGGCGATGAACGTGAAGTAGCCGACGATGGTCGAGAGCCGGGTCTCGGCTATGTAATTCTTCTGAAATTCCCCATCCAGAAAGCTATACTCAAACGGCTCATTCGGATTCAGTTTCTTCCAGATCGCTTCGAGTGATTGCAGCATCGGCTGAATCTCACCCCGTTTGGTGTGGGCCACGACGTAGTTGTAGTTCTGGTTATTGTTGAGTGTAAAGGCGTAGGGCGTGATGGGCAGGTGCAGGTCCTCGAAGTGGAAATCCTTCACCACGCCCACAATGGTAAAGCCCTCCCGCTCGTCATTTCCCTGAACGTAGGCCTTCTTGCCAATAGCGTCCTGCGCCGATGCGTAGCCGTACTGCTTCACGGCCTGCTCGTTCAGGATGAGCCGCCCAGCGCTGTCGGCGGGGAACTGACGCGAAAACAATCGGCCCGCCACCGGTTTGATCGACAACGTAGTGAGGAAGTCCACGTCGACCCGGTTGGTACGGGTCGTGCGGATTCGTTTAATGTCGGTTGCCGCCTGATTTTCGCCGTAGAGGATAACGTCTTCAGGATGAAAAATACCCGGATAATAGGCCGACGCCCCGACCGACGCGATCTGCGCCATACCGGTCAGGGCGGTTTTCAGGGCCGGATAGGTGGCTTTGGAAACTTCGCTCCGCAGGGGAATGATAAGCTGCTGGTCTTTGGCGAAACCCAGGTCGGCCGAGCGCAGGAAGTTCATCTGCTGGCTGATAACCACCGACGCGATGATGAGCATCACCGATACCATGAACTGAAACACCACCAGCCCGCGCCGGAGCGACACAGCCGCCAGCGAGTTGGCAAACTTGCCTTTCAGCACCATAAAGGGCCGGAACGACGACAGATAAAACGCCGGATAACTCCCCGCCAGCAAACCCGTGAATAGGCTCAACCCAAAAAAGCCACCCAGAATAGCGAGGTTTTGGCCCAACGAGAACCGCAATGTTTTGCCCGACACCTGCTCGAACAGGGGTGTCAGCAGCAACACAAAACCAACCGCCAGCCCAAAGGCGAACACACTGAACAGCAGCGACTCGCCCAGAAACTGCCGGATGAGTGCGCCCTTCCCGGCTCCCAGGGCTTTCCGAATGCCCACTTCGCCGGAGCGTTTGGACGACCGTGCCGTGCTCAGGTTCATAAAGTTGATGCAGGCAATCAGCAACGTGAACAGAGCAATAGACGCCAGAATGTACAGATACGTCAGGCTGCCGCCGGGCGTCACGTTGCTGGGAAGGTCGGTACGCAGGTGAATATCGGGCACCGCCGTAAGAAACTGCCGCTTGTCGAAGGAGGCAGCCCGCAGGTCTTTGCGCATGTATTTTTCAACAAAAGTGGGCAGTTTGGCTTCGAGTTTCCGGGCGTCGGTGCCGGGTTTCAGCTTCAGGTAGGTGAAGAACATATTGTTGTTCGCCATCCCCGTCTGACTCTTCACGTACTGCGAGAGTGCGCCCCCCGCAAACGAGATAAAAAACCGCCCGTCGATGTGTGAGGGTGTAGTGCCGGGCCGGAATACGCCCGTCACGGTGTAATCACCCCTGCCGTTGGTATTGCTCTCGACATGAACGACCTTGCTGAGCGCCGGTTGATTGCCAAACAATTTATCGGCAATCTCCTCCGACAGCACAATGGCGTTGGGGTTTTTCAGAGCCTGCCCGCCGTTGCCTTCGATAAAATTGTAGCTGAAAAACGAGAAGAACGTGGGGTCGGCCAAGTAGCCTTTCGTCTCGTAGAAAACCCGGCTTTGATTGGCTCCGGCATCGTAGCGGAGGAGTGTTTTATCGTCACCAAATAACCCGATCAGGTGCGTTGTACTACTTATTTCGGGGTATTCCAATTGCAGCGCATCGGCAACGGGATAGGGCGTGGCTGCCGTTTTTCGTTCACCCTCGGGACTGACGAACACCGTGCCGACCTGATACAACTGCGTCACGTCTTTGTGGTGCGTATCGTAGCTCAGATCGTCGTAGATGTAGAGACTGATCAGCATACAGCACGACAGCCCGGCCGCCAGCCCAACGATATTGATGAACGAGAAAACCTTGTTTTTGGCGAGGTTCCTAATGCTGATT
>JAYTAC010000029.1:0-5467 GCA_043737755.1 Spirosoma sp. | reverse complement strand
GCGATCCGGTTTACGGTGCTTTGTTGGACAACCTGCACGTGGCCAGTGCGTACAAAGGCCGGGGTATTGGCCGAAGTCTCATCAAGCAGGCGGCCGGGTGGGTGCAACAACAGAACCCGGCTTCGCCATTCTATTTGTGGGTGTATGAACAGAACCATCCGGCAAGGGCCTTCTACAATGGTTTGGGGGCTGTCAATCACGAAGCGGTGCGGGGCGAATACGGCGTTGTGTTGCGCTATGGGTGGCCCGATACGCAGAAACTGACTAACTTGATGACAACAAACAGGCACTGAACGTATGACTACCAACGTACCGGTAATAGCCTTGCCGCTAACACTCGCCGAACGTGCTCAGGCACCGGACATTTTACGGGTAAAAGCCAGCTTTGAGGAGTATCTGGACTTCGCTGAGCAATGCCAGTACAACGTCGAATATTTTAACGGAGAGATCGTATCAATGTCGCAGGCATCGCTACCCCACGAATCGATGGTTGCCCGGTTAGCCTCTGTTTTCAACGCTTTATTCGATGATGTAGATGAGATCACGGTTGTTGGCAGCAACATTAAAATTCACGTTGCTGCCACCGGTAATTCGTTTAACGCTGACGTGAGCATAATACGTGGCGAAGCTGATTATCTGCGCCTGCCCAGCGGTCGGTTGTCGACGGTCGAAGTGCAAAACCCGGAATTAGTTGTTGAAATACTCTCCAACAGCACAATGGCTTATGATTTGGGAGATAAACTCAAAAGCTACAAACAAGTGCCATCGCTTCGTCAGGTGCTGTTTGTGAGCCAGCGTAAGCCGTGGGTTAGTTCCTGCGTTCGCACTGAAACGTCGGAGTTGTGGCTTGATCGAAGTTTTCACGCGTTGACAGACACGGTGCAGGTGCTGGACAAAGATGTTTCGCTGGCGAGTATTTACAAGAAGTTTAAGTTCTCGTAGTGGTCTCTCCGGCCGCTGATTTCAACCGGATTGCACCCGTATACGACGCGCTGAAACGGCTTGTGTTCGGGCAGGCACTGGAACGGGCACAAACCGTTTTTCTGGACCGGATTCCGCCGGGGGCGTCGGTACTGATTGTGGGTGGCGGAACGGGTCTGCTGCTCGAACCGCTTTTTATCACGAACCCGCAAAACCGAATTGTCTACCTCGAAGCGTCGGCCCGGATGCTGACCCGCGCCAGCCGCCGAATGCTGAATCATCAGTTGCCGGGCACGGTCGAATTTCGGCTGGGGGACGAAACTACCCTACAGTCTGGTGAGTGGTTCGACGTCGTTATTACGCCGTTTGTGCTCGACCTGTTTACCGAAGAAACCCTGCAAACGCGGTTACTGCCCCGCCTGCGCCGTGCGCTCAAACCGGGCGGGCAGTGGCTCGTGACCGACTTTGTACCTCCTGTCGGTTACGGGCAAAAAATCCTGATTCAGTCGATGATCCGGTTTTTCCGGCTTACGGCCAACATCGAAGCGTGTACATTGGCCGACTGGCAAAAGTTGATGACCGAAACGGGTTTGCAACGTCGCGAACGGCAATCGCAGGTTAACGGACTTGTATCGGCGGAGGTTTGGACAGCCCGATTTGTCCCGGACAGCATCTTGCTGTTTGGAATAGCCGGGCGTTGATGAAACTAACTCACAAACCCCGAAGCATCGCCGTCAACTCCCGGAAACCGCTGACGTCATACCACTCGTCAGCACCCAGATTGAGCCACTGTCCGCCTGTTTTTGGGCGTCGGTCGAGGGTTCGTTCGGGGTCGAAGTCGACGCTGTACACCGCACTCATCACGCGTCGCAGCGTTGACCACGGCAGCAGCCGGGAGCCGTCGCGCTGGTGCCGGTCGCGGATGGTTACCGTCCGGTCGGCAAACGAAGCAGTCAGGATGAGTTCACGCCCCGCCCCGCGACCGTCGTCTTCGAGGTATGTCAGTTCAAACGGGCGTTCGCGTTTGTCGGCTTCGTAGGTGGCCTGAATCAGCTCCTGCACCACATACTGCCAGTCGTCGGCATTGGCCGGTGTCCCAGACTTACCGGCCTCGTCGTTGCTGTCGAGGGCCACGGACCAGAAATCATCGTCTTCGCCCAACTGGTCTTCATCGAATGGTTGCAGCCGGGTTCTGTCGGCCACCTCACCCAGTGCCCGCAGCCACGCATCAGGCAACCGCCCCGACCAACTGAAATCGTCGTCGCGCGTAAACCCTTCGGCAATCAGTTCATCGTCGTCGATGTCGTCGCGGTCTGGATAGGTGATGGCGAGGTCGATTTGAACGTCGGGGCCGGTGGGTTGGGCGGTGAGGGTATAAAAATATGTGTAGGGCGCGGGCAGCGACCGGGCAGTCTGATAGCGAATCTGAAGGTTGGTGAACGACATTGGTGTTTGGTTAGCGGTGCGCAAAATTAGCGGTATGGGGCCATTGTCCGTGCGCGGTCAATTTTGCCGGTGGGCGTTTGGGCAAACTCCTCCACTGTGATAATCTCTTTTGGTACGGCATAGGGTCCCATCTGCTGGCGAACGGCGTTTTGCACACGTTGCCACTGAGCATTGTTCATCGCCCATTTCTCGCACAACAGTATCACCCGTTGACCCAGCCGCTCGTCGGGCAGGCCCGCCACCAACAGCCGACCCGCCACGCCCGCTGTTGCCAGCACGCTTTGAATGATCTGCTCGACCTGTTCCGGCTGAATTTTCACCCCCCCGCTGTTGATGACGGTATCGGCGCGGCCCAGCAGCCGGAAGCGGGCAGGACCAACGGTTGGCGTATCGACCAGCTCCACCACATCATTGGTTTGCACCCGGACGAAGTTGGTAGCCGCCGAGGTGATGTGCAGGCAACCCTGCCCGTCGGTGCCGAGGTCGACGCCGTCGAGAGCCGTGAACCGGTCGGATCGGTCAGGACCGTTCAGCCGTCGGAGCGCGATGTGCGATACGGTTTCGGTCATGCCGTAGGTGGCAAAAACGGGGGCTTCAATAATCTGCAATGCCCGTTCAAGGGCCGGGTTGGTGGCGGCTCCGCCGACCAGAATCGCTTTCATCCTGTTCAGAATGGGTAGTTTTCCGGGCGACTGCTCCAGAACGGTCTGAAGTTGAAGTGGTACGAAAGCGGTAAACGCAAATTGCGTCAAGTCCGGGTCGAAATCTGCCAACGGATTGCCCGCCGGTTCGACAATCGTCATGGGAAGGCCCAGTTCCAGCCCCCGCACGAGCATCATCACCCCGGCTACGTAGCCAATGTTCAGGCAAACCAGCGCGGCATCACCGGGTTGCAGGCCCAGCATCCGGCCGGTGAGGTGCGCACTGGCCCGCATCTGCGTCCGCGTCAGCGTAATGGGTTTGGGTGCGCCCGTGGAGCCGGACGTTTGCAGCACAAACGTCGGCTGACCGCTGAGCCAGGCCTGGCAAAAAGCCAGCGCATCGGCTTCGTAGGGCGTTTGGGGCACCGGCCAGTGGTGGGGCGTGGTGGGGTCGAAAAACATAGGATTGCCCGTGACGAATCAACTGCGAACCCGGAGCAACCCCGTTGTTGGTTCCACCGTTACCGTGTACGGCTGTAATGCCTGCGTAGCCGGACCAACGATGACTTTACCCGCCGGATCAAAGCGCGACAGGTGGAGCGGGCAGTAGAACTGATTATCGGCCGGTTTGAACACCAACTGGGTTCCCTGATGGGTGCAGTTGGCGGCCACAGCCACGTACTGACTGTCTTTGGTCTGGGCCACGATAACGTCGTTCTGGATGATGTAGCCGCCTTTCGTTTTCAGGTTCTCACTGGCTTTGTCGTTGAGGTTGATGCTGAAATCTATTTTTCGGGCAGGCACGGAGCCGCTGGCCGCAGCCATCAGGTCGGGATTGTCTGGCCCGGCGCATCCCGACACGCAGCGCATCAGCAGAATGGCTCCGATGCCCGTGCCCACCAACCGGAAAAACTCGTGCCGGTCCATTGGTCGTTGCTCGGTTGCGGGAAGGATGGTTTCCATAGCGGTTTTGGCGTACTTTTGCGGTTGAAAGCTGATTTGCTACCGTAAATGTACCTTTTTTTGCTGTTCACAACGCCCCGAACAAAGGCCCTCATCGGTCGGTTAGTTCACATGGCGCGTCATGGGACAGCCACTTACCTATGGAAGAAGCGAAGGTCATCATCAATCCGATTTCGCCGGACAAAGTAGCAGAGTCGCCGGGTTTGTTAGCCTACGCCCACACAGCGGGCGGGGCCGTGATCCGGCCCGAAGACCGGGGAAAGATCACGGGCCGGGCGGTGTCGGCCATGCGCGAACAGACCGACATGCAGCTTACGCAGTTGTACCGGCAGATGCAGTTGCTGGCCGAGCAGGCCACCGCCATCCGAAGCCGGGTCGAAATATCGGAGCGCATCTACTCCGCCCAGATGAACTTCGAGCCGATTGTGGGCCACACGTACTATTTCTACCAGCGCAAAGGCTACAACAGCACCGACGTTTTGTCGATGATCGGCCCGACCGAATGGGGCCGTAAGTTCCCCTTCGAGCGTTGCCTTGCCACCGTCCGCATGTTGGCCGATCACACCTGGGATGTTCAGAACCACGAAACCACTTATGAAATGATGAATCGGTCCGCCGAAGCGGATGAATGATGAATGCACGACCTGAGTGCATTCATCATTCATCATTCATCATTCATCATTCATCATTCATATGCAAAGCAACTACCCCTGGGAACCGATCAAGGAATACGAGGAAATTCTGTTCAGCTACTACGACGGAATCGCCAAAATCAGCATTAACCGCCCCCACAAGCGCAACGCCTTCACGCCCCAAACCGTCAAAGAGATGTCGGAAGCAATGGAATTCGCCCGGCAGGATGAGCGCGTGGGCGTCGTGATATTGACCGGCGAAGGGGGCGAAGCCTTCTGCTCCGGGGGCGACCAGTCGGTGCGGGGGCACGGCGGCTACGTCGGTCAGGATCAGGTGCCGCGCCTGAACGTGCTGGACCTGCAAATGCAGATTCGGCGCATACCAAAGCCCGTGGTGGCCATGGTAGCCGGGTACGCTATTGGCGGGGGGCACGTGCTGCACGTGGTTTGTGACCTGAGCATTGCCGCCGACAACGCCCGCTTCGGGCAGACCGGCCCCAAGGTCGGCTCGTTCGACGGGGGGTTCGGAGCCAGCTACTTAGCGCGGGTGGTGGGCCAGAAAAAAGCCCGCGAAATCTGGTTTTTATGCGATCAGTACGACGCGCAGGAAGCACTCGGCATGGGTTTGGTGAACAAAGTCGTACCGCTCGATCAGTTGGAAGAAACGACGATTGCGTGGTGCCGCAAGATGCTCGACAAAAGCCCCATTGCGCTCCGCATGATCAAAGCGTCGCTCAACGCCGAACTCGACGGGCAGGCCGGTATTCAGCAGTTGGCGGGCGACGCGACGCTGCTCTATTACCTGTCGGAGGAAGCCAAAGAAGGCAAAGACGCGTTTCTGGAGAAGCGAAAACCCGACTTCAG
>JAYTAC010000028.1:0-5469 GCA_043737755.1 Spirosoma sp. | reverse complement strand
GAAGGCGACGCGCCGGGTGAAAAACACGAACGTCTACCAGAAATTAGACCTCAACCTGCCCGCCTTCAGCCACATCGACTTCCGGGAGTCGGGCGCGTTTGCCGTGCGTATCGACCCGGCCCTGCTCGATACGACGGCTGAGCGTGGAAAGCCAGTGCCAGCAGGCTCAGCGTCAGCTACGGCACCGGCACCCGTGGTTCCGCCGATGCCCGCTCCCGTCCGGCCCGACGCGCTGGCCCGCATCGACTGCTACATGGCCGACCGGAACACCGATGAAACCTACTGGATGAAAGACCGGGAGGTGGTGATCGCCCGTCGGGAGCCGGACAACGAATCGTTTGCCAACTACATCCGGCTGGTATCGCCCTACGTGTCGAACCCACACGCCCGGATTCGGTACGACGACGCGGCCGGGCAATTTCAGTTGGCCTCGTTCAGTCAGCACGAAACCCGCCTGAACGAGCGAATCGTAGCCCGCAGTGAACCCACTAATCCGGTCTGGACGGCGTTGCCCAGCCCATCGCAGATTCTGCTCAACGGTGTGGTCACGCTGTCGTTTCAACGCAATCCATAACCCATGCTCGATCTCCTGACGGCCCTGCTGCTGAGTGCTTTCGTCGGATTACTGCTGGTGCGCCATTTCCGCAACCTGCCCCGGTAATGAGCATTTCGTGTGTGGGTGTGTATCCTGGACGGCCACGTCCGGGCGAGAGAAGGACCTGTTTACGCCCGGACGTGGCCGTCCAGGATACACACTTACATACCCTTCCATGACTTCATTGCATATCGCCGGGCAAACTGATGTCGGTCAGCACCGAAAAGACAACCAGGATACGTTCGTCAGTCAGCCGCTCTGGTCGGCGAGCGACGCCCTGTTGGTCGTGATCGACGGCGTTGGCGGCTATGCCGGGGGCGCACAGGCGGCTGCGCTGGCTCAGGAGGCCATCGTGCAGTATATGGCCGCCCCCACCGGCGACACGCTGTCGATGCTCCGCGAGGCCGTCGTTCACGCCAATAACCAGATTATCCGCCAGAAGAAGCAGGAACCTGCGCTGGCCCGCATGTGCTGCGTACTGACCGCCGTGGTAGCCGACGCCGACGCCCGCCGACTACAGTATGTGCACGTAGGCGACACGCGCCTGTACCGGTTTCGGGAGCAGCAGTTGGAAAAGCTGACCCGCGATCATTCGTTGGTGGGCGTCCGGGAAGATGCCAACCAACTGACCGAGTACGAAGCCATGAACCACCCCCGCCGGAATGAAATCCTGCGCGACGTGGGGTCCGTGACGCACCGGGTCGACGATGCCGACTTTCTGGAATCGGGCGAAGCCGATTTCCTGCCCGGCGACGTACTGCTGCTGTGTAGCGACGGACTGACCGACATGCTCACCCGTGCCGAGTTGACCGACGTGCTGACCCGGTCAATGCCGGTGGATGAGCAGATTACCGAACTAATCCGGCAGGCCAACGAGCAGGGCGGTCACGATAACATTACGGTCGTGCTGGCTCATTACCCCCTGCCGACCGACGCCCCGTTTTCCGACTCTCGGCCGCCCGCGTTGCCAACATCCGCCCACGAGCCGCCCGCCGGGCCAGTACCCGCCCGGACGCCGGTTACCGGACAACCAGCATCAACAGCGGAACCCGTCTCGGCGCGTAGCCCGATGCGCGGATTGCTACTTTTTCTGTTGGCGGTGGTGCTGGCCGGGGCACTTTGGTGGCAGTATGAGCCGACCGAAACAATCCCGGCGCCCCGGCGTGTTGTCCCGGCGGATTCGTCCGTTACCAGCAGCCGGACGCAACCCGATTCTATCCTCCGAACGCCATAACGACCATGTCAACCGTTAGTTTCAATACGCACTTTCCGGGTTATGACGTACTGGGCGAGATAAACCGCAGCAATGCCCGTGTGCTCAAAGCCCGACACGTCGCCACCGGTGATCTGGTGGCCATCAAGCACTTTGCCCTCAACACCGATGCCGACACGCTCCGGCGGTTCGAGCGTGAGTCACAGATAATGACCCGCATCGACCACCCCAACATCGTGCGTGTTCGCGAGGTCCGGTTAGATGCCGAACTGCCGTACATCGTTATGGACTACGTGGAAGGGGGCAGTGCGCGGCAGTTGATTACCGAGTTGGGCTGCCTGCCCGTGGAACTGACCATCCGGCTGGGGTTGCAGGTGCTCGACGCATTCCGGCTGATTCACGCCGAAGGCATCGTGCACCGCGACGTGAAACCCGAAAACATCCTCTACCACCGGTTGGCCAGTGGCGAACTGCATTTTCTGCTGACCGATTTCGGCGTCGCCCGCCTGCACGAGCAACCCGTTACGATGACCGGCCAGTCGCTGATGACCTACGAATACGCGGCTCCCGAACAGTTCGACAATCCCCGTAACGTGGGCGAGGCAGCCGATTATTACGCGCTCGGCGTGGTTCTGTATGAATGTTTGACGGGCAACGTACCCTTTGCGATGCGGGGCGAAACGGGTTTGGTCACGTTCATGAACGCCGTGCTCACCACACCCCCGCCCGCGCCGGTACTGACCTCCAATCAGCCACTGCCCGACAGCCTGACCGAGTTGCTGCGGCATTTATTGGCCAAAAGCCCCGCCGAGCGAATCCACAACCCCGACGGGGTAAAATTGGCCCTCAAACAAGCTGATGTCGAGCAACTGCACCGCGAACAGGGGCAGCTACCTCCAACACCACCGACTACCACCCGGACCGAAGTTTACCGGCCCACGACGCCCGATGCAGCTCCCCGCCCGGCTGGTCCCCGGTCCGATAATCAGCCAGTTCGCAGCGCACCGGCAGATGCACCGGCGCGTCGAAAAACCGTGCCCGTGCTGGCCATTGTCGGCGTTGTATCACTGCTCGGTCTCGGTGCTTACTGGTTTTTCGGCCGGGACAGTCGCTCCTCATCAGCAGCTTCATCAACGGCATCGACTCAGACAGCCCAAGCCTCCCGGTCTGCCGCAACCCGGCCCGATGAGGAGACCGAGCGGGACGTGCGGCAGCGGACCGAACTCGCCCGCCAACGGTATCAGCAACAGGTAGTTGAAGCCTCCCGAACGCTCGACGCGGAGACAATCGGGGGAAAGAAAGGGCTGCTGGGCGGTGTCAAAAGCTTATCGGTCCGGCTGCGCAATCCATCGCCGGTGACGTTTACGTCAGTAGCGGTGAACGTGGAGTACGTAAAAGAAAACGGCGAACCGTTCAAATCGACCGTTATGTACTTCAACCAGGTCGGCCCCGACGCCACCGTTACCCGGCGGGCACCCGACAGTCAGCGGGGCACTCAGTTCCGCGCCCGTGTGCTCCGGGCCGACGCCGAACGCCCTGACAGCATCGCCACGCCACCCCTAAACCCATAGGCGTCATGCCGACCGTCAATTTCAACACGCACCTGCCCGGTTACGAGGTTCTGGCCGAACTGGGCCGGGGCAACACGCGGGTGCTCAAAGCCCGGCACCTGCCCTCGGGCGACGTCGTGGCCATCAAGCAATACGCCTTTGCCACCGATGCCGACACGCTCCGGCGGTTTGAGCGTGAGTCGCAGATAATGACCCGCATCGACCACCCCAACATCGTGCGTGTCCGCGAGGTGCAGTTGGGCGCGGCTATGCCGTATGTGGTGATGGACTTCGTGGAAGGGGGCGATTTGCGCGGACTGCTTCGGCAGCAGGGGCATTTGGACATTCCAACGACCATCCGGCTGGGATTGCAGTTGACGGGCGCGTTCCGGGCCATGCACCCCATGCACGTCGTTCACCGCGACATCAAGCCCGAGAATATGCTCTACCGCCGGTTGGCCAGTGGTGAACTGCACTTTCTACTGACCGATTTCGGCATCGCCAAACTCCGCGCCGACGACAGTGCCCGCACCCGCACCGGACAGTCGCTGATGACCTACGAATATGCAGCCCCCGAACAGTTCGACAACCCCCGTCACGTTGACGAAGCGGCCGATTATTACGCCCTCGGCGTAGTGCTGTATGAGTGTCTGACGGGCAGTGTACCCTTTGTGTTACAGGACGAAACGGGATTGGCGTGGTTCATGCGACAGGTACTGACGGCTCCCCTGCCCGCCCCCGCGCTGCCGTCGGGACAGCCGCTGCCGCCCAGCCTGACCACGCTGCTGACGAGTTTATTGGTCCGCAACCCATCCGACCGGCTTCGCAGTACCGATCAGGTCGAACTGCTGCTCGAACAAAGCCGGGTCGAACTGTTACGTAACCGGTCCGCCCAAAACTCACCAATCAGCCTGACACAAACCGTGGCCGGACCGGTTGCAACACCTGTTTACGCGGGTAAGGTGACGCAGGAGCCGGAACTGATAAGCCAACAGGTAGCCGAACCAACCGGTGGGGTGAACTGGACATTCTGGGGCAGTGCCCTCACCGTGCTGGCCGTCGGATTAGCATTTGGTTTGTATAGCCGCCAGCCTCGCCAATCACTGGAAGCAGTCGGCAGTGTCGATTCAACGGCCCGGATGGAATCGACCTACCAGACCGTCGATAGTGCACAGACCATGAGTGAGCCAGCGGCCGATTTACCCACGACTAAATCGGATAATGGAGAGGCAGTTGATAATCAACCCACGACCGAACCAGCCTACCAGATTTCCGCCGATTCAACGGATAACGGCACAATGACCACCCTGGCAGACTCCATTGCAGCCATTACCGGCGATACCACGCAGTAGGTACTTCTCAACATATTCGTTTACTACACCCGATGAAATCCAGCTTGTTTTCGTCCGAACGAGGTTACCTGCTCGGCGCAACGGTGCTGCTGCTGCTGCTTTTCACCCGCCTGTACGTCAACCGGCAACCCGCCCTCGACGCGGCAACGCAGGATTATACCGCTGGCACCAAACTGAACCTGCAACCCGGCTTGCGGGGCGACGCCATCCAGCGGCTGCTTCGGCAGGGCAATTACCTCACCGACCCCCGCGACATAACTCTCGTTGCCGATTCGCTGCCCGCCAAACTACGCTTGTCGGGTACGCCCGATAACGTGGGTACGATCAACAAGCGGGCGTTTGCCCTTCGTACGCCGGTAGCGTGGCAAAGTCCAGTGGGCGGGGCTGATTTCCAGAGTCGGCTGCGGGCGTCGCGGCAGCAGATCGGCTTCGACTCGGTGCTCTACAATCGCGAACTGAACCGACCCCGGCCCTACCCATCAACGGTTGGCGGGGGCGGGCTGCAGCTATCGGGACAGGTGCTCGACAATTCGCCCGACAATCCCCGGCCCCTGGCTAATGTCCTGGTTCAACTGAAGCAGCACCGCCCGGTGAGGTCCGAAGCCGACGAAACACCCGGCCCACTCACCTACGCCCGCACCGATGCCGATGGCCGGTTTGCCTTCGCGGGATTGCCACAAAACGGGTCGTACAGTGTGCTGCCGCTCAAACCGGGCTTCGAGTTTGGCGGTCGGCGCGGCACGTCCCGGCTTGGCAGTT
>JAYTAC010000027.1:0-12969 GCA_043737755.1 Spirosoma sp. | reverse complement strand
ATCGGGGTACTGGGGGCGGCTACAGTGGTGGCCATCGTCTGCTTCGCCATCGGATTTTGGGCGCTGGCAACGATAGAAGAGACATTTGGAAAGGAATTAGACTATACGGAGTGACGGTAAACCACTTGTCAAACCCATCATCAAAACGTAGAACCGTCACAAGAGTCCTTTACAAAACAAAACAGCCACTCAGCATGATTGCTGAGTGGCTGTCGGCTAATGAGCCAGTGGAGAGATTCGAACGGCAGCGGCCGACCGTCCCCGACGCGCTTGCGCGTTCTGATTACAAATCAGGCGGAATCGACCGCTATCCATTTCGAATTCACAAAAAAGCAGCCCACTCTGAAGTAGGCTGCCTTATATCTGCTGAGCCAGTGGAGGGATTCGAACCCCCGACGCGCTTGCGCATCCTGATTACAAATCAGGTGGAATCGACCACTATCCGACACTGGCAAAAATGGACAATCTGTTTCTGGATCGTGACGCAAAAGTAAGGCGTTTGAGACTTTTGCGCAAGGATACGCCGGGATATTGCGGGCAAAACAAGCGTCTCTACTCGCCCTGCCGGTACCTGACCGGTCAGTCCTGGACCACCTTCAACTGCTGCCTCAACTCATCTAATTGCTTCTCGGCGTCAGCGATTTTCTTGTCGATGTCAGCGCGGAGTTGATCCGCGTTTTTGGAGCGGGCAAAGAACTCAATATTGTTGCGGTACGTTGCGATGTCGTTTTCGATGGCCGTCATGCGCCGACGAATATCGTTCTCCCGTTTGTTGCCGCCACTGTCACCACCCCGATTGTAGTCACGGTCGCCCCGGTCATCCCGGTCCCGGCTAAACCCACGGTCACCGCCCCGGTCGTTTCCCCGATTGTAGTCGCGGTCGCCACCCCGATCACGATCACGGCCACCAGCGCGTGGACCACCCGCCCGAGAATCTCCGGTTCGGGACGGTCCGGTCCGGGACGCTTCAGCTTCGCTTTGAAGCATAATCTGTTCCTTGTCCTTAGCCGGAATCTTGCCCGTTGCGCTCACTAAGGCGTTCACCGCGTTGATGTAGCGTTTCTGGGTCGACTGCATGTCTTTTTTCGGCACAAACCCAATCGCAATCCACTCTTTCTTGAACTCGTTCAGTTGGGAGAGGTCCGCATTTGTGGTGGCGGCTGCTTCGATGCGCTCGATCAGGATGAGTTTCTGGGCCAAGTTGCCTTCAAATTCCCGTTCGGTATCCTGATTTTTCAGGCGCTTCTTATCGAAAAAGGCATCACAGGCGGCTTTGAATCGGTCGAAGATCGTATTCTTCTGCTTCTCCGGCACCTGCCCGATGTTTTTCCACTGACGTTGAAGTTCGATAACCGTCTGCGTTGCTTCGGGCGATTCTTCACCCGAGACCAGGATCGCTTCGACCTGCTCACAGAGTTCGGTTTTCGCCCGCAGGTTTTCTTCCCGCTTGCTCTCCAATTGCTTGAAGAATTCACCTTTGTTGTGAAAGAACGTCTTCAGGGCAGCCCAGAACTTCTTGCTCAGTTCTTTGCCTTCCTCGCGGGGCATGGCACCTTTGATGGCATTCCAGCGGTCCTGCAGAGCCATTACCACCTTCGTCTTGTCATTCCAATCGTTGATGCTGCTGGACGCGAACGACATTAGCGGTACTAACTCTTCGTAGATCGCCGATTTCTCTTCGTACAACTGCGCTGACTCTTTGCGCTGTTCGTTGGTGTGCCCCCGGCGTTTGTCATAGAGCACGTCGAGAGCCGCTTTCATCCGCCCCCACAGCACTTCCTGCTCAGCTTTGGGAGCCGGGCCGATGTGCTTGTACTCCTCGAACAGCGCATTGGCTTCGTCGATGGTATGCCGCGTAACGGGCGTTTCGCCCGATGCTGCCGCCATTGTCTCTACTTTCTCAATCACGTCCGTTTTCAGCGTGATGTTGCGCTTGCGGTCGAGTTCCTTCAGTTCAAAATAGATATTTCGGTTGCTGTAATACCGGTCGACAAGCGCATGATACGTGGCCCAGAGCGTGGCGTTGTGCGGAGAATTCATGTTCCCGGCCGCTTTCCAGTCGTCCTGGATTTTCTTAAATTCGTTCCAACTCGTTTTGGGGTCGCCCGCGTTGCTTTCGTCGGTTTCGACCAGTGCCCGCAGCCGGGTGAGTAACTCCGTTTTGGACGTGAAGTTGCCGTCTTTAGCTTTGTCTAAATTTTGAAAATACGTGTTCTTCTGGCCCTTGATCTGTTTGTACAAATCATCGAACTGCTGAACGGTATCGTCGTTTTTGTACTCGAATCCTTCTTCCGAACCCGTTTCGGTGATGTAAGCCTGCAAAACGATTTCACGTTCGGCCCGCTTCATCTGGTCGAAGAGTGGCTTCACGTCCTTCAACGTCTGGTCGGCTTTCTTGAAATCGCCGGGCGAAACTGACGCGCCACCAATGGACACCAATTTCGATTCGAGCAACTGAACAAAATCCTGTTTCGAGAATTGGCTGTAATCGACGGCGGGTTGGGCGTGTGCTTCCTCGTCGGCTTCCTCGGCAACGTCGGCATACTGCGCCGTGATCTCGTCGATGATCGCCGGTTCGTTGGCCAACTCCGACAGTGTAACCTGTTCGGAAACCGCTGTTCCCGAAACCCCTGTATCAGCAACTATGGGTTCGGACATCTCATTGACCGGGGCATTCGTATCCAACTCATCAGCGGAAACAACATCCATCGTGAGTGATGCGTCCGGCTCGTCGGCCATGAGTGGTTCCGGGCTGTCTGTCACCGGTTCGCCAGCAACTTTTTCAGCAACGGTTGGCGCGGATTGATCAGGTCTCGCGTCGCCCGCCGATTCGACAGCGGGCGGTTCGGAAACGGGTCCGGGCGCAGTGATCGGGGCTCCGTCTGACGTACCGGGCTGCGATTGGACTGCATCGGTTGCTGTTGGCTCTGTTGCTTCAGCGGCAGTTGTGGTCTCTTCGGGTGTGTCAGCGGCCAGCGCGTCGGTCAGCGGGACTACATTATCCGGCTGCTGGTTAATTTCCTGTTCTTCGTTTGCCATGTTGGGAACGTACCGGTTACTTTTGCAAAAGTACGACAAAATGCGAATTTACGCCAATTCCGGCTTCTGAAAAGCCCATAACCAACCCCTCCCGATGCTGTCAACTATCAGCGACTTACGCAAAGATTACACCCTTGCCGGACTTGATAAAGCCGACATATCGCCCAACCCCATTGAGCAGTTTCGGGTCTGGTTTGAGGCTGCACTCGCAGCCGGTGTGCCCGAGCCAAACGCCATGCACGTCAGCACCGTTACCGCCGACGGCCGACCCAATGGCCGGATTGTGCTCATCAAAGACGTGTCGGAGGCAGGGTTCGTGTTCTACACTAATTATGAAAGCCGCAAAGGAAACGAACTCACGGAGCATCCGTTTGCCGCACTAACGTTTTTTTACCCTGAACTGGAGCGCCAGATTCGTATTGAAGGGCGGGTTGAGAAAGTAAGTGCCGACGAATCAGATGCGTATTTCAACAGTCGCCCGCGCGGAAGTCAGATCGGGGCGTGGGTATCGAATCAGAGCCGCATTATCGAAAACCGCGACGTGCTCGAAAACCGCCAGCGCGAACTCGAAGGGCAGTTCAACGGTGGCCCGATACCCCGCCCGGCGCACTGGGGCGGCTTGCGGGTGGTGCCCGACGCGCTGGAGTTCTGGCAGGGCCGTCCGAGTCGCCTGCACGACCGCATCCGGTATCAAAAACAAGGAAACGACTGGCTGATCGAACGGCTCTCGCCATAGGATCAACACAAATTAACCTTCAAGTAGTACTATCTGTAGATATTCTTGATTGTTTTTGCTAAATTGATATATATTTGCTAAAATTCTATAGATGCACCCCCGACACGACTGATGTCCTCCTCCAAGTGCCCCAAATGCGAAAATACGCAAACCGTTCGGAACGGCATTGTGAACGGCAGACAGCGTTTCCGGTGTAAGGAATGCCATTATAATTTCACGGTCGACAAGGTTGGCAAGGGCATCAGCACCTACTACGTCATCAAAGCACTTCAGTTATACATCGAGGGGGTCAGCTACCGCGAGATTGAGCGGTTGCTGGGCGTCAGCCACGTGTCGGTGATGAACTGGGTGAAAAAATACGACATCAAGGCTCCCCAGAACGACATGTATCATCCGACCTATAAAGTACTTACTCACAGTGAGTTAGCCGAGTATATGAGCAAGCGGGAAAATGTGGAAGGAGCCGGTATGATTATTACCGAATTGGGCGACAAGTTTATGTTGATCCGGTGGGAGCGTTTCAGGGAGTGAGCGTTCGTCCGAAATATCTATATACGTTTAGTATATCCACTGCAAAAAGTAGGATGAGCCGGTGAATTCATTGTGTTTTGTGGAGTATATCCATCTAAACTCCCACAACACGCATGAAAAAAATCCTTATTCTTTGTCTCCTGTGCAGTGCTGTCTGGTTGGGTGTCGCTCGTGCTGCCCACAGCCAGGGATCGTCCGAATACGGCAGCGGACTCAAGCTCAACATCAACCCGGAGGGCACCAAATACATACGGTTCATCATCTGGAATCAATTCTGGTTTCGCTCCATTGCCAACAACCCCGGCACGTCGGTCAACGGCGTCCCGACCGAGAATGTATCGGACATCATGGCCCGTCGGATTCGATTTCTGGCGTATGCCCAGATCACGCCCCGTTACCTGATTATGAGCCACTTCGGTATCAACAACCAAACGTTTGCCAGTGGGGGCGGTTCAGCCGCTGGCAGTGCCATTACGGGTGGTACGGGTGCCTACGGGGTGGGCAAGAAACCGCAGATCTTCTTCCACGACATCTGGAATGAATATGCCATAGTTCCGGCAGGCAAGAACGCGGCTGGCGAAACGGTTAAGAACACGCTGTATCTGGGTGCCGGTCTGCACTATTGGCACGGCATCTCGCGGATGACTTCGGCCAGTACGCTCAACTTTTTAGCCGTCGATGCGCCTATTTTCAACTGGCCGCTCATCGAAAACTCCGACCAGTTTGCCCGTCTTTTCGGTATCTACGCCAAGGGTAAACTCGGCAAACTCGAATACCGGCTGAACTACAACAAACCTTTCGCCACCAACGTGGCTCCACCCGTGAGTGGCACGATGGTCGTACCGAATGTGGCCGTAGACAACAATGGGGTCAGCAAAATGTCGTACGGCGGTTATCTGGAATACCAGTTTCTGGACCAGGAAGCCAACGTACTGCCCTTCAAAGTGGGTACGTATGTGGGTACCCGGCGGGTATTTAACATCGGTGGTGGCTTCTACAGCCAGCCCGGTGGTACGCAGAGCTATGTTCGCGAAGGAACGGTGGCCAGCAGCAGTACCAACATCAAACGCCATACCATAGGGCTGATGGCACTCGACGTATTCCTGGACATGCCGTTCGGCAAGAAAGAGAAAAATATGGCCGTTACGGCCTACAGCGTCTATTACAACTACAATTTCGGGCCTAACTACCTCCGCAATCTGGGCATTGCCAACCCGACTACGGCCACTCCCAGCCCGGCATTCACCGGGCAACGCGCCATAGCGGGTTCGGGTAATGCCCGCGCATTTGTGGGGACCGGCAGCATCTGGTACACGCAGGCTGGTCTGCTATTGCCCAAGGCAGTAGAAAAACCTAAAATGCGGGTTCAACCCTTTGCTGCCTACACCCTCAAGGATTTCGAAGCCCTCGGCAAAGCAGGCAATTATTATGATATCGGGGCCAATTTTTACCTCGATGGTCACCACGCTAAAATCACGCCCCAGTACTCGACCCGGCCTGTGTACACGAGTCCTAACACGATCAGCGGCAACAAAGGCGAGTTCATCCTGCAAGCCCAGATTTACTTATAACCAATTCACCCCCTAAACTGATCTCTACGAATGATTACCGAATCTAACCAGCTACAGCGCGGCAGCGACTCCAAAACGCTGATGAGCGTTATCACGGCGTCGTCGGTCGGAACCCTCATCGAGTGGTACGACTTTTACATCTTCGGCTCGCTGGCAGCGATCCTGTCGACGCAGTTTTTTCCCAAAGACAACCCAACGGCGGCCCTGCTCTCGACGCTGGCAACGTTTGCCGCCGGGTTCGTGGTGCGCCCGTTCGGAGCCCTGGTCTTCGGGCGGCTCGGCGATCTGGTCGGCCGCAAATACACGTTCTTAGTCACGCTGGTGCTGATGGGCGGTTCCACGTTTCTGATCGGTCTGATACCCAGTTACGAGGCCATCGGTTTCTGGGCACCACTGTTAGTATTGTTGCTCCGGCTGGTGCAGGGTCTGGCATTGGGCGGTGAATATGGCGGGGCGGCAACATATGTAGCCGAGCACTCGCCCCAGGGCCGACGCGGGTTCTACACCAGTTTCATTCAGACGACGGCTACGCTCGGCCTGTTCGTATCGCTGGGCGTGATCCTGATTACGCGGCAGACGCTGGGCGTCGAGGTGTTTGCCGACTGGGGCTGGCGGGTGCCGTTCCTGCTGTCGATATTGCTGGTAGCCGTCTCAATCGTTATCCGCCTGCGCATGGCTGAGTCGCCGATGTTCTCCAAGCTGAAGAGCGAGGGCAAGGTGTCCACCAATCCGCTGAAAGAGAGTTTCGGCAAAAAGCAAAACCTGAAATTAGTGCTGCTGGCGTTGTTCGGGGCTACGGCCGGACAGGGCGTTATCTGGTACACGGGGCAGTTCTACGCGCTGTCGTTCATTCAGAATGCCTGTAGCATCGAGTTTGTGCAGGCAAACACCATTGTGGCCATTGCGCTGCTGATTGCCACGCCGTTTTTCATCGTTTTCGGCGGACTCTCGGACCGCATCGGCCGCAAGGGAATCATGCTGGCGGGGATGGCACTGGGTATTCTTACTTATCGTCCCATTTACACGGCGATGTATGAACTGACCGACGTGAAGCAGAAGCAGGAACTCGTTGACCAGACCAAAGTTGACGTAAAGCGTGAATTGGTCGCGGGCAAGGCCGATTCGCTCATCACGACGACGACCACCAAAGCCTTCGCCGACGGGACCACGTTTAAGGAGGTATCGAAGCAGACCGTGCTGGCCGACGTGTCGAAGGAGCGAGCCAAGCCGGAGGTGAAAAAATCTACGGTACTGCCCACCGGCAGTGCGGCCATTCTAATGCTGCTGATCCTGATTCAGGTGATGTACGTGACAATGGTGTACGGTCCGATTGCGGCCTTCTTGGTCGAGCTGTTCCCAACGCGCATCCGCTACACGTCCATGTCGCTGCCGTATCACATCGGCAACGGTATTTTCGGGGGTCTAACGCCGTTTATCGCCACCGCCCTCGTTGCCACGGCCAACAAAGCCAACGAAACGGCCCCCGGTTCGTTCGACAAGCCGTATCTGCAGGGCCTGTGGTATCCGATTCTGATTGCCAGCGTTTGCTTCGTTATCGGGCTGCTGTACCTGAACAACAAAACGGCCAATGCCGACGATTGATTGAGTTTGTGGTTTGTTGTCTCTGACTGAGCGCATACAACAAACCACAAACCATAAGTGCCGGATAACTCACGAACCATAAACGGGCAAATAATCATGGAAACAATAAAAAAGTACTTTGGCGTCGTCTGGATTCTGCTGGCCATCTTCGTCGGCTACAACCGCATTACCGACAGCCTGGTCAAGATCGGCAGTGAGAAACTCGAAGACCGCGTTTTCGGCTACATCATTCTGCTGGTGCTGGTGCCCATCATCGTGGGCGGGCTGGTGCTGTTTGGTAAGTACGCGCTCGAAGGCGAGTACGACGACGAAGACTGACCATTGACGTTGGCGGGCTGTTTCGACCCGTATCCAGACTACCAAAACCTAAGACGGTTGCTTCGATACCGGAGCAACCGTTCTTTCTATTTTCAGCGATTCCATTCCGTGAAAACTACCCGTCTGCTGCTCCTCAGCCTGCTCTTTGTGCTGCTGTTCAACGAGCCGGTCATTTCCATCGTGAACCGCCCGGCGTTGGTGCTGGGAATCCCCTTGTTATATGCATATGTGCTGGGGGTGTGGGCACTGCTGATCGGGTCGCTGGCTTACGTTATCCACCAGTCCCGACCCACCGACGAATCGTTGCCCCCGGATGAATAACCTGACGCTGATTCTGTGTTCGCTGCTGTACTTGGCCGTCCTCTTTCTGATTGCGACCTGGGCCGAACGGCGCAGCCGCGCGGGGCGCAGTTTCGTCAACAGCCCCTACGTCTACGCCCTGTCATTAGCCGTGTACTGCACCGCCTGGACGTTTTACGGGAGCGTGGGCCGGGCTGCGTCGGACGGTATCGAGTTTTTGGCGATCTACATCGGTCCAACGCTGTCGGCCCCACTTTGGTGGGTGGTGCTCCGCAAAATCATCCGCATCTGCAAGGTGCAGCGCATCACCAACATCGCCGATTTTATCTCGGCCCGGTATGGCAAAAACCGGGGGCTGGGCGTGCTGGTAACGCTGTTCTGCGTGGTGGGTATTACGCCGTATGTCTCGATTCAGATCAAAGCCATCGCCACCAGTTTTGCGGTGCTCTCCGGCTCACCGGTGGCCACGTCGACCACGTCTTTTTTCGGCGATCAGGCTTTCTACGCCACACTCCTACTGGCCTTATTTGCCGTGTTGTTCGGCACCCGCAAACTCGAAGCCACCGAGCGGCACGAGGGCATGGTAACGACCATCGCGTTTGAGTCATTGGTGAAATTAGCCGCGTTTGTGGCCGTTGGTGCATTTGTTACGTTCAGCCTGTTCGATGGCCCGGCCGACATTTTTCGGCGGGCCGATGCCGTGGCCGTACTTCGGGAGGAGATCACCTTCGGGCCGGGCCACACCACGGGCGACTGGTTTTGGTATTGTCTGCTGTCGGGCTTTGCGATCTTGTTTCTACCGCGTCAGTTTCAGGTGGCCGTGGTCGAAAACGTGGACGAAAAGCACCTCGACAAGGCCATGTGGTTGTTTCCGCTCTATCTCTTCATCATCAATCTGTTCGTACTGCCCGTCGCGTTCGGCGGTTACCTGCTGCTGGGTCAGGCCGCCCCCGCCGACAACTACGTGCTGTTGTTACCCCTTCAAAACGGACAAACCAGCCTGACGCTATTAGCGTACCTCGGCGGGTTTTCGGCCGCCACGAGCATGATTATCGTGGAGACCACGGCACTGAGCGTCATGATCAGCAACAACGTCGTGATGCCGCTGCTGCTGAACCGGACACGCTGGCAAAAACGATTCGGTCAGTCGCCGGGGGGGTTCGTGCTGAACGTCCGGCGGTTGGCCATTCTGAGCTTGCTGCTGCTGGCCTACACCTATTACCGCGTGGTGGCCAGTCAACTGTCGTTGGTGGCCGTCGGCATGATTTCGTTCGCAGCCGTGGCGCAGTTTGCCCCGGCCATCATCGGCGGTATTTTCTGGAAACGGGGGGCTAAAGCCGGGGCAAAGTTCGGGCTGATCGCCGGTTCATCCGTCTGGCTGTATACCCTCATCCTGCCAACGCTGGCACCCGCGTTTCTACCGACGTCATTGCTCACCGACGGGCCGTTCGGACTGGAGTTACTCCGGCCGCAGGCCCTGTTTGGCATGACGCAGTACAATCCCATTGCCCACTCGGCGTTCTGGTCGCTGCTGGCCAACGTAGCGGGGTACGTCTGGGGATCGCTCCGACGTCCGCAGAGTGCGCTCGATCATAATCAGGCCGTGCTGTTCGTGGACGTTTTCACGCTCACCAAAGCCAGCGAAAGCCCGGCCGTCTGGAAAGGAAAAGCGTTGGTGACGGACCTGCAGCGGTTGCTGTCCACGTTTTTTGGCCTGCCTCAGGCCAGCTACATCGTAAGCCGGTACGTTCGCCGTAACCACCTGAACAACAGCGATCCGTATGCTGATCCTCGTTTGGTGGCCTATGCCGAGCGACTGCTGGCGGGCGCGGTCGGGGCGGTGTCGGCCCGGATGCTGGTATCGTCGGTGTCGAAAGAGGAACCGATCCGGGTCGATGAAGTGATTCAGATTCTGAAAACGTCGCAGGAACTCATCACCGTCAACAAAGAACTGAAGCGCAAATCGACCGAACTCGAGCAACTCACGCAGCGGCTCAGCGACGCCAACGAGCAACTCAAAGCCGCCGACCAGCAAAAGGACGATTTCCTGTCCACGGTGACCCACGAAATCCGAACGCCCATCACGTCGATCCGCGCCCTGACAGAGATTTTGCACGACACGCCCGACATGAACGACCACACCCGGACGCAGTTTCTGGGTACGGTGATCCGGGAATCGGAGCGGCTTACGAGACTCATCAACCAGGTGCTCGATCTGGAGCGCATCGAGTCGGGACGGCTGCAATTGGCGACGGAGCCGCTGCTGGTGCGCGACGTGGTTCGCGACGCCATCGAAACGGTGAATCAGCTCATTCGCGAGAAAAACCTGAGTATCACCGTGCTCCAGGACGCCCCGCCCACGCCCGTCCGGGCCGACCGCGACCGGCTGATGCAAGTGATCATCAACCTGTTGTCGAACGCCGTGAAGTTCTGCGAGCCAGACCGGGGCCGCATCGCCGTTCGGCTGACGGTGGAGCAGCCGTGGCTCAACCTGAGTGTGCGCGACAACGGCATGGGTATCGACCCAGCCTACCACGAACTGATTTTCGACAAATTTTACCAGGCCCGGTCCAACAACACCCGCGACAAACCGATGGGCAGCGGGCTGGGTCTGGCCATATCCCGCAAAATTATTGCCCTGCACAACGGCACAATCGGCGTCGACAGCAAGCAGGGGCAAGGTGCCGTTTTTACAGTACGGCTACCCATCGAGTCAAAATTGACCACTTAGTTTATCGATAATGAATAGTTTATGCTCAACGTACTGATTGCCGACGATGAACCGGGCATTCTGTTATCGCTCGAATTTTTGATGAAGAAAGAAGGGCATCGCGTGTTTATTGCCCGCGACGGAGCCGAAGCGTTCGAGCTGATCAAACGCGAAAAACCCGACCTGCTGCTGCTCGACATTATGATGCCCAAAATGGACGGCTATGAACTTTGTCAGTTTGTGAAAGCCAACGCGGGCTACCGGCACGGCAAAGTAATTTTCCTGGGCGCGAAGAGCAAGGAAGCCGATATTCAGCGGGGCTACGACGTGGGGGCCGACCTGTACCTGCCCAAGCCTTTTTCAACCCGCGACTTAGTCGAGAAGGTTCGGGAACTGATGGTTACGTACTGACCATGCCGGGCTGATTTTTTGGCCGAAGCGAACCGGCGTAACAGACCGACGAACCACCCGTTAACGAACAAATCGAATGCAGACGACCGTGATACCACACGCTACAGAACACCACCGCAGTCTGAACGACCCCGAAGGCTTTTGGGCTGAGCAGGCGGCAGGCATTCCGTGGATTAGTCCGCCCGTGCAGATTCTGTCCACCGAGGACGACGGACCATATACAACCTACCGCTGGTTCGCCGACGGCGTCCTGAACACCTGTTACGCAGCCGTCGATTACCACGTCGCCAACGGCCGGGCCGATCAGGTAGCCTTTATTCACGACTCGCCCACGACGAACACCATCAGCCGATTCACCTACCGGCAGGTGCGCGACAAGGTAGCTTACTTAGCCGGGGCGTTGCGGGCGCAGGGCGTCGAGAAGGGCGACACGGTCGTGATTTACATGCCGATGATTCCCGAAACGGCCTTTGCGATGCTGGCCTGCGCCCGGCTGGGAGCCATTCACTCGGTCGTGTTCGGCGGCTTTGCCCCCCGCGAACTCGCCATCCGCATCGACGACGCCCGCCCCAAAGTGATTCTGTCGGCGTCGTGCGGCCTTGAGTTCGCCAGCGTGATTCCTTACAAACCCCTGCTGGACGAAGCCCTGCGGCTGTCCCATCACCAGCCCGACCACTGCCTGATTCTGCAACGGCCCATGTGCGCGGCCGACTTACAACCCGGCCGTGATCTGGACTGGAAAACGGCGGTCGATCAGGCTCAACCCGCCGACTGCGTACCGGTGCAGGCAACGGACCCGCTGTATATCCTGTACACGTCGGGAACCACCGGCAAACCCAAAGGCATCATCCGCGACAATGGCGGGCACGCCGTGGCCCTTCACTACAGCATGAGCGCGGTGTATGACTTACAGCCGGGGCAGGTGATGTTCACAGCGTCGGACTTCGGCTGGGCGGTGGGCCATAGTTATTCCGTTTACGCACCCTTGCTGTACGGCTGCACGTCGGTGATTCTGGAGGGAAAACCCGTCCGTACGCCCGACGCGGGCACGTTCTGGCGCATCGTTGAGGAACACCGCGTAACGGTACTGTTCTCGGCACCGACGGCTTTCCGGGCCATCAAAAAAGAGGACCCCGACGCGCTGCTGGCCCGCAACTATGATTTATCGTCGCTGAAATACGTGTTTGTGGCGGGCGAACGCTGCGATCCACCCACGCTGGCCTGGCTGCAAAACGTGGTACACGTGTCCGTCATCGACCACTGGTGGCAAACCGAATCGGGCTGGCCGATGGTCGCAAACTCGATGGGTCTCGGCCCACTACCAGTGAAGCCCGGCTCAGCTACCAAACCCGTTTGCGGGTATGATCTGCATATTTTGGACGAAGACGGGCAACCGCTCGGCCCCAACGAAACGGGCTACGTGTGCATCAAGTTACCCCTGCCGCCCGGTTGCCTGCCAACACTCTGGCGCGACACCGCCCGATTTCACGAGTCATACATGAGTCGCTTCCCCGGCTATTACCTCTCCGGCGACGGCGGCTACGTGGACGAAGACGGCTACGTGTTCATCATGGGCCGGGTGGACGACGTAATCAACGTGGCGGGCCACCGATTTTCGACGGGTCAGATGGAAGAGTTGGTCGGCGCACACCCGGCGGTGGCCGAGTGCGCCGTGGTGGGCATTGCCTGCGACCTGCGCGGACAGCGGCCCGTTGGCTTTGTGGTGCTCAAAGACGGCCAAACCATTGGTA
>JAYTAC010000026.1:0-2194 GCA_043737755.1 Spirosoma sp. | reverse complement strand
GAAATTGGTTTCTATGTAAACATTCATGCCGGAGTTCCCTGTAGTAGCTTACCGCCAAGGAGGGTCTCCTGCAAACCCGAACCAACTAACCAATCGGGTTGATTGTATGAAGTATACGATTCTTTATATAGTAAGCTTCTGATCCACGCTGCAACCAATACTTCCAGGCTTTGATCGCTTAGATCTATAGGCATCAAACCCGATTTCTCGAGGTAAGGACGTAAAATTGGTGTTGCATCAATGGTAAAGTCCGGACTGACAACGCCTTGCTTACGGGGTGAGTCGGTCCAGAGATAGAATTTATCCGGAAAGGCCATCAGAAAGTAGGGGGCGTCCGGAAAAGTACCGTGAGCAAAAATGTTACGGCGAAACTGCGATGCCCATTCCGGGCTGATGCCAAGCCGTCCTTTCACTTCAGCTACCAGAACAAGTTGGTCGTGTTTGTCGAGAACGGTTAAATCCCAGTGGCTATTCATACTACAGTGTAAGCGATTATGAACCAGTGACTGTATGGATTCCCTCAAAACACAACCCAACGCTTGTCTGTACCGTTCCCGTTGGGGAACAGACCCTTAACTCTGAACTGGTTACACGGGTTCTTCCAGTGATTTCAACTCCAGCATCAGCGTCCACTGCTCGGAGTCGAGCCACTGCCGGATGTTCATGTCGATCAGGTCCTTCTCCATGGCGTATTCGAGGGCATCCATAACCTGAATGTGTTTGCCGGGCAGGTGACCCACGCGCAGGTAGTAGTCGGCTAACCACTGTTTTTTGTCGGTGTTGATAAGCAAAAACGGTTCGCCGTTGCTCGCCCCGCGCAGGTAAATGGGGTAAGCATTCCAGAATGCCAGCCCCGCCCGGTCGCGGTCCTGCTCGAAGAGGTCACTGCCGATGGCGTCGGTCAGCACGAAAAAGTCGAGGTAATAGTGACCTTCTTTGTTGAAGTTGAGGATGAAGCCCCGGTTCTCCAAATCACTGATTTCCTCGGGTCGGAACCCCGGACCGTCCTGGCAATACTTGTACATGGCCGCGTACTGCCGGGCGTGCGTAAGAAACAAAAAAACGTATTGGCTGGGGGTGATGTGATAATGCGATAGCGCACTAAGGTTGATTGACAGCGTGTCCATTGCTTGCACAAGTAAAAGTTGATACAAAGTAACAAATTTTACGATATAAATCGCACTAAGTAGACCAAAATTTAATATTTGTCTTTTCTTTCCCTTAGAATGTTACTGTTCAGGGCAATAGCCTACTCATCGAGTTCCTGAATGCGGGCCAGATGCCGCCCACCTTCAAACGGGGTGTCGAGCCAGATTTGCACGATGCGCAGGGCCATCTCCGGCGTCATCATGCGCTGACCCAGTGAAATCACGTTGGCGTCGTTATGTTGCCGCCCCAGCCGGGCCGACTCCTCATTCCAGCACAGGGCGCAGCGAACGCCCCGGACCCGGTTGGCACTCATGGCCTCGCCGTTGCCCGATCCGCCCAGCACAATGCCCCGCTCCACCTCACCAGCAGCCACGGCTTCGGCCACGGGCCGGATGAAGCGCGGGTAGTCGACGGGGGATTCCGAATCGGTGCCTTTGTCAACGACCTCGTGGCCGAGTGTGGTCAGAAATGAGTGGATGGCTTCTTTGTAACGGAAACCGGCGTGGTCGGAGCCGATGGCAATTTTCATACGTAAAGTGGGAATAATGGTCAACCAACAAACCCTAAACGCCCGAACTTGTTCCCAACTATGACCGGCGGTATCTTGCCGCCACGTTTGGTCCGACGACAACCACAACGGCGGTCCGACGCATCGGCGGACCGACTGGCTCCTTCTTATGATTCCTTCAACCAACCAGCGGCCCGGCCCCACAGTGTTGTTTATCTTCGGCGGCAGTGGAGACCTCAACCTGCGAAAACTTACGCCCGCACTCTACAATCTGTTCATCGACAGCTACCTGCCCGACCGCTTTGCCGTAGTGGGTCTGGGCCGCAGCGACTACACCGACGACAGCTTCCGGGAGCGCCTGCTGGAGGGTATCCGGTCGTTTTCCCGGCGTAAAGACGGCCCCTGGGACCGCTTTGCGCCCGCCCTTACCTACCTTCGGATGGACGCGGGCAATGCGGACTCGTATGGCAAACTGTCTGATTTTGTGGTCGCCAAAGAGCGGGAGTGGGGTGAGCGGGCCAACGTCATTTTTTACTT
>JAYTAC010000025.1:0-5509 GCA_043737755.1 Spirosoma sp. | reverse complement strand
TCCGTGATACCTTTTACTTCTGAAACGATTTGAACACGTAATCCCAGATTGGCGACGAGACACCGTAGTTGCTGTGGTGATTTTTGTAGTGGTGAACGCTGTGGTTGACCCACAACTGCTTGAAAAAGTTTTTCGGCGGGGCATACGCGTGAACGATGAAATGCACGGACAGGTAGCCGGTGTATCCGACCATGAAGCCGGGAAAAAATGCGTAGGCCGCTTCGCCCATCAACAGGAAAAACAAGCCAAAAAAGGCACCGGCAACAAAAATCGCGAATAGTGGAGGCATGGCTAACCGGGTTTTATCTTTCGGGTATTCGTGATGGACACCATGCATAGTGTATTGAATTTTGGCCCGCTTAGGCGTCGTTGGCGTCAGATGATACAGGTAACGGTGCAACACGTACTCAAACAGCGAGAATACCAGCAGACCGGTCAGAAACAGCGTGGCAATGACGGCCGCGCCCATGTTGGTGTAAGTGAAGGCATACCAGCCCAGAAACGCGGATAGCCCCAACCACATCGAGATGGGTACGGAGATGTGCGTTCGCGACAGGTATTCCAGAACGGGATTATCGAATAGTTGTTTGGTGCCGCTGTTTTTAGGACGGGTTTTTCCGTGGCCCGCCATCGTGTGCAGTTTGTCGGTAGTCGATTCCATAAAGAGAGTACATTGGTGAACAATACGGGGAAAACGTCAGGTGAGAATGAGGATCACCCCCGGCAGATAGTAAATGAGGTTGACTATGTTTTGCTAACTTCCAGTTGATCGGAAAGTTTATCTTTCATCGCAGAGAAGTTACCCCGAGGAATTTTCTGGCGGATAATCAGCCGCAGTGAATTATTATACGTCAGGTAGTTGATCATCCAGTTGATGAAGATCGACAGCCGGTTTTTGACGCCTACGATTGCCATCAGATGAACAAATAACCACGTCAGCCACGCGAAAAATCCCTGGAATTTGAAAAACGGCAGGTCGACCACGGCCAATCCCCGGCCAATGGTGGCCATTGTGCCGAGGTTACGGTATGTGAATTCGACCGGCTGCTCATTGCGAAGCCAGTGTACTAAGTTCTTCGCCAGCAATTTGCCCTGCTGCATGGCGGGCTGAGCTACCTGTGGGTGACCATTGGGCCATTTTTCTTCCGTCATCAGGGCCACGTCGCCAATGGCGAACACGTCGGCGCAGCCCGCCACCCGGTTATACCGGTCAACGGCAATGCGCCCCCCGCGACCGATCAGTTCCGTCGGCAAACCCGCCAATGGATTCGCTTTCACGCCGGCCGCCCAAATCAAGTTGTTGGTACGCAGCGTGGAGCCGTCGACCATCGTGACGGTGCGCCCGTCGAAATCTTTGACGCGGGTATTGAGCCGGACATTAACGCCTAATCCCTGAAGGTAGTCGAGCGAGTGCGTCTGCGATTCCACCGACATTGGTCCCAGCAGTTCGCCCCCCGACTCGATCAGGTAGATGTCCATCATTGTGAAGTCTAATTCGGGGTAATCGCTCGGCAGCACGGTTTTGCGCATTTCGGCTAATGTACCGCACATTTCAACGCCCGTTGGCCCACCGCCCACCACGACGACATCCATCAGCCCCTCGAGTTCGTCGGCGGTTTCAACGCTCAGCGCATCCTCAAAGTTTTGCAGCATCCGGTTGCGCAGGGCAATGGCCTCCGCCACGGATTTCATCGGCAACGCCTTCTCAATGATATTTTGCTGCCCGAAAAAGTTGGTGTCGGCCCCGGTCGCAACCACGAGGTAATCGTAGGCCACCGGTCCAAGTTCGGTGTCGACGGCTTTATCGGCGGGCCGCACACCCGTTACGTTCGTGACGCGGATGTGCACGTTTTTACAGTTGCCGAACACGGCCCGCAGCGGAAACAGGATGGAGTTGGCCTCCAGCCCGGCCGTTGCCACCTGGTAATAGAGCGGCTGAAACTCGTGGTAATTATGCCGGTTGATAAGTACGACCTGAAACTCCTTGCGGGCCGACAGCTTACGAGCCAATTGAAGCCCGCCGAAGCCCGCGCCCACGATCACGACGCGCTTCCGATCCGTTTGAGGTATGTTCGGGTTCATACATGTTGAGTTTGCTCAGTTGACAGTAACTTCTGTTTATCGCACGTAGTTCACGTCGTCTCGAGCAACCGACCGGGTGGCCGGAGCCAGGCTGTTCGGGACAAACGCTACACATTGTCCATAACCGTTTGAACTACCCGCTCGTAATGGGCTTCGTACATCGGCAGAATGCGCGATAACTCAAACTCCTTCGCCCGCGCCAGCGCATTTACTTTGAAGGTCGGCAGGTGCTCGTCGTCTAAGATGTGCAGCGCGTTTTTGACCATATCGTCCACGTCGCCGACGTTGCTTAGAAAGCCCGTTACGCCCTGAATGTTCAGTTCAGGCAACCCCCCGGCATTGGACGTGATAAGCGGCACTTCGCAGGCCAAAGCCTCCAGCGCGGCCAACCCGAAACTCTCGTTTTCGGACGGCATCACAAACAGGTCGGCCACCGACAGCACCTCCTCCACGGCGTCTAACTTACCCAAAAACCGCACCTGATCGTAGATGCCCAACTCGCGCACGAGCCGCTCGATGCGGGCGCGTTCGGGACCGTCGCCCACGAGCAGGAGTTTGGCCGGAATCTGCTGCTGCACGTGATGAAACATCATCACGGCGTCGTCGATGCGTTTGACACGCCGGAAGTTGGAGATGTGTACGATTAGTTTTTCACCGTTAGGGCAGATCGCTTTCTTGAAATGGTCCTTCTTTTGCCGATTGAAACGCGTCAGGTCCACAAAGTTCGGGATCACTTCAATGTCGCGGTGAACCTTGAAGTGCGCGTAGGTATCCTGCCGCAAGTTCTCCGACACTGACGTGACGCCATCCGACTGGTTGATGCTGAATGTAACGACCGGTTCGTAGGACGCATCTTTGCCCACGAGCGTAATGTCGGTGCCGTGGAGCGTGGTCACGACCGGTACGTGGCGACCCTGCGAGCGCAGAATCATCTTGGCCATGTAGGCCGCCGACGCGTGCGGGATGGCGTAGTGAACATGCAGCAGATCGACGTTTTCGTTCAGCACCACGTTTACCATTTCGCTGGTCAGAGCCGACTCATAGGGGGCGTACTGGAAGAGCGGATAAGTGGGGATGTTTACTTCGTGGTAGAAAACGTTTTCGTTGAAAAAATCGAGCCGGGGCGGTTGCTGGTAAGTAATGAAGTGAACTTGGTGCCCGTTTTTGGCTAAGGCCTTGCCGAGTTCGGTGGCGACAACGCCACTGCCCCCAAAGGTCGGGTAGCATACAATGCCAATTTTCATGCGAGTGAGCCGTAGGGCCGGGAGCGGTTTGTAGCTAAACAACAAACAAACGCGAAAAGTATCCCGCAAAAAAGACCGTTTGTCGCTTATGAGGTTGTGGTTGATCGGCTGGTGTGATGATCGGCGACCATGCCGATGACGAACGTATATACTCACAAAAACCCGTATTTTTGGGCAAAAAAAATGGTCATGGTCGTGCGGCAGCCCGTTCCTTTCTCGGCATTCGTTTTTGGCTTTCTGAGGCTCATCCGGGTGCAGAATTTGCTGATTGTGGTGCTGACGCAGTTTCTGGCCCGCATCTTCCTGGTAGGACCCGAACCCGACGGCTCCCGCGCCAGCTACCTGCGCATTCTGACCGACCCCACCATCTGGCTGCTCTCCTTTTCTACTGTGTGCATTGCGGCAGCGGGCTACATCATCAACGATTACTTCGACGTTAAAATCGACCTCGTCAACAAACCCCGGCGAGTGGTCATCGGCCGCTATCTGAAACGCCGGGTGGCCATCGGCACACATCAATTACTGAACGTAACCGGCTGTCTGATTGGCCTGTACCTGAGCCGGTGGGTCTTCGTGATCGACGTCGTGTCGGTATCGCTATTGTGGTTTTATTCGGCGCAGTTGAAGCGGCAGCCGCTCATTGGCAATGTCGTTATTTCGCTGCTGACGGCCCTGTCATTCATCGTGCTGGCCGTGTACTACCGCCAAAACGCGCAGATGCTGCTTATTTACGCCCTGTTCTCGTTCGGCATCACGCTCATCCGGGAAATCATCAAAGACATGCAGGACGTTCGGGGCGACGCGCGGTTCGGGTGCCGGACGCTGCCCATTGTGTGGGGGCTGCGCCGAACCAAATACCTGCTCTACATCCTCATCGCGTCGTTTATTATGACGCTGTTTCTCATCGCCGATTCCCTCGGTAACGAGCACCTGGGCATGATTTTTCTGCTGTTGCTCATCCCCATCACTTACTTCACCTACCGGTTGGTCTTTGCCGACACCCGGCGCGACTTCGGCTACCTCAGCACCCTCTGCAAACTCATCATGCTGCTGGGCGTTTTCAGCATGGTGTGGGCGTAGGGGAATGATGAATGATAAATGATGAATGCGCTGCAAGGCCTGTCATTCATCATTCATCATTCTTTTAATCTCCGTTCCCTCAGACATTTGGAGCACAAACGGGCGGGTCGCTTACCTTTGGTTTTACACCTCCCTAAATCCCTTGCGACCCATGAAAACGCTGCTCATTACACTGCTGATTCATTCACTGTCAACCGGTTACTGCGCAGCTCAGGACTGCCTGGGCATGACTTTCAAGAGCGGTATGAACTACGAACTCAGCACCTTCAACGCGAAGGACAAACCCACCGGCAAAATTACGTACCAAATCAACGGCATTCGGCGGGCAGGGCCTTCGACCGTGCTGGACATCACCGCCCGGTTCGAGGACGAAAAGGGAAAACAACAGCCGCCCTACACGATTCAGTACACCTGCACCGGCGATGAACTTGTAGCCGATATGTCGGGGATAATGCAGTCGATGCAGGGTGGCCTGAAAGACGGGGAGATGCGGCTCAAATCCAACACATTGGCTTATCCGGGTAAGCTGAGCGTGGGTCAGAAATTAGCCGACGGCCGAATGGAGACCGAATTGCTCAGCAAAGGAACCACCCTGATGACCATGAGCATGACGATGAGCAACCGGCAGGTCGAAAGCAAATCGCCCGTTACGACACCGGCCGGAACGTTCGATGCCTACAAAGTGACGTCGGATATGAGCTTCGAGAACCGCATGATGGGGATTCCCGTCCGAGGCACTATGAAGACCGTTAGCTATCGGGCAGCCAGCCAGCTTTTCGACGTCCGGTCGGAGACGTACAACAAAAGCGGCAAGCTGATGGGATACACCCTGCTAAGTAAAGCGCAGTGAGAGCACCCCCGAAAAGCAAGTTTTCGCAACTTAGTTGCAAAGAACCGAGTTAAGGGGACGTACGATTCGCGAAGGCGTCGTAATTTTGCTCACTGCCTATGAAAACAGACCTCCTCTCCCGCAAAGCCGATTACATTGGCATTACCGGCTCGGTGCTGTGCCTGATTCACTGTATGATTACCCCCGTGCTGCTGATGACGACGACAGCGTTGCGCCATGAGCACCTGCACATTGGGTATCTGAGTTTGGATTA
>JAYTAC010000024.1:0-2200 GCA_043737755.1 Spirosoma sp. | reverse complement strand
TGGCAGGGTTTGGCTCAACCCTGCCAGTGGTCCCAAAGGACCCTGGTAGTGGTTGTATTGACTGCTTAAACACCCATATAACCCATTTCAGAACAAATACCGCTTCGTGATCGTCTCGCCCGGCAGCAACCACACGCCCCGCGCCGACTGCGAGTAGAACGACGAACCAAACGGCACCTCCTGTCGCCGGGTCCGGCCGTTTTTCAGCCGAACATCAACCGCCATTGTGCGCGTATCGACCGGCGTGAACGTCTGCGATTGGCGAACGGCGAACACCCGCAGCGGCCCCCTGTTTTCTGACGCCGTTAGCCGACACCGGCCCTGCGCGTCGGGCCAGTTGACGAGGGCTTTGGCGTTGCCGGGTACGTAGAAACCGCTCTGCTGCATCGTCAGCGGGATGAATCCACCTTTCCCGTCGCCTTTGAGCACCAGACCGCTGAAGGCGTCCATCCGCCCGCCGACAAGGTCACTGCCGAGGTCGTTGCCCACCAGCACAGCGTCCAAATTACCATCGCCGTCCATATCCTGCGCGAGTGTGCCAAATACGGGAGCTGCCTGAGCCGCCACCGGCAGCGGACGAACCTCGAATGTTCCGTTGCCCTGATTTTCCACGTAGCTGCTCATGCCGTGCGTTACCGATAATTTCAGGGCCTGGCTACGTTCTTCGTCGGTCAGGATTTCGTTCATCGTCACGGCCCCAAAAGCCGCATATTTGACGTACCGTTTTTTGATGCCGATCATCTGCCGGACCATGTCGTCCCAGCCGAAATACGGGTATTCGTCGTACTGTCCGTTGGGGTTTTTGAAATACACCGACGTGAAGGCATCGTAGAAACCGTTGTTGTCGAAATCGCCCGCGTACATCCGCAGCGGCTGTTCGGGGCTGGCCCGCAGCAGGGTGTTCTGGCCGAGGTTACCCGCGATGTAATCTACGTCGCCGTCGCTGTCGAAATCGCCGGGAGTCAGTGAGTTCCAGAAACCGCTTTTGTCGGATAGTCCGCTGTTATCGAGCGGAGTGAGTCGGCCTTTGTCGTTGCGAAGCATGGTGAGCGGTGCCCATTCGCTGGCCAACATCAGGTCGGTGTCCCCGTCGTTGTCGAAGTCGGTCCAAAGGGCGTCGCAGGTCAGGCCACCTTTGACGAGGGCGGGGGCGAGTTGGGCCGTTACGTCGGTGAATTTTCCTTTGTTGTTCCGAAGCAAATAACTCCGCACCGGAGCCGGGTATTTATTCGGTTCCACGCGCCCGCCAACGAACAGATCGAGGTCACCGTCGCGGTCGAAATCGGCGGCTTTCACGCACGAGCCACTGACACCGACGTTAGGCAGGGCGTTTGGCGACAGCGTGAAATTTCCGGTGCCATCGTTCACGTAGAGCCGGTGTTTCAGCGCGTCGGCCATCTGCGCGGGTTGAAACTCGGTGCTGCCGCTGGCCGCATACAAATCGAGGTCACCATCGGCGTCGGCATCGAACAGCAGCAGTCCGGCATCTTCCGACAGCTTAGCGGGCAGGGATTTCGTCACAAATCGGCCCGTGGGCTGTTGCAGCAGCACGTCTGTTGAGTGATTGGAACTGCCGCCCACGAGCAGATCGACCCGGCCGTCGCCGTTGACATCGCCCACCGCTAATGCCGGACCGTACTGGGTGAACTTGTGCAGCAGCGTTTTTTGCTGGTTGAAGTCGATAAAGTCCGTGTCTTCGTGCTTGTAAGTAATGCCCAGTGAGTCCGTTATGTCCTGCAATAGCCGTTGTGGAGCTGCCGTCGGAGTCACTGTAGTTAGCCGGGCGTCGGTGGCTTTGACCGTAATCGTCTGGTCGGCGTTGACGCTGGGCAGGATTTGCACTCGTCCGCCCGGCCAGGTTATTTTCAGATTTTTGATGGTCGTAATTCTACCTAAACCCAAGTGCGCTACCGGCTCAACGCTCGACAGAAACCCCCGGTAGGGCGTGTGTTCGTAGAATTCTTTCTTACCATCGGGCAGGTCATACTCGACCATCGCCCCGAGGCCCATCAGGTTGGCCCCGTCGCCCGCGAACCGGATGCGGAGGTAGTGTGCTTTCTCCGGCTTCTTATCGGTGAGGGTATTGCGGTAGACGAACGCTTCGTCGTTGATGTTGTTGACGACGTAATCTAAATCGCCGTCGCCGTCGAAGTCAGCGTAGGCCGCGCCGTTCGAGAAACTCGGTTCGTTCATGCCCCAA
>JAYTAC010000023.1:0-2202 GCA_043737755.1 Spirosoma sp. | reverse complement strand
GAGCCGTCAGCTAAGGCAGCAAGGGCGGTCAGGATCGCGACGAAGTTCAGCCGCCGGATCGTCATTTTTTCTACGTCGCCCGCGTAGCCGCCCGACTCGATCAGGACCAGGGTGGTGCCCCACTTCTGAATATTGTCACCGAACGCGCGTGGCTCGAACTCGTCGTCGTAGCGGGCTATCTGCCCCGGCACAAATTGCTGCAACACCCGGTTCATACCCACAATCAACTGCATGGACCGCAATCGCACATCGTTGATGTGCCGGGCGGGGTCGTAGGCCGTCGCCAAAAATGACACCACGGCCTGCTTGCCGGTTTTGCCGACGCTGTAGAGTGGATTCTGATCGTGGAGGTTGAAACCCACGAGCGGTTGCAGGGTTTGCTGCAGGTGTTTGAGCAGTCGGCCTTCGGGCGTCTGGAGCCGCAGGGCATCGCGGTTCATGTCGATATCGGTAGCGGTGCGTCGCTGAAACCGTTCGGCCCCGTCGGGGTTCAGCATCGGCACGGCGTAGAGCGTAGTGTTGGTCAGGATGGCCTGCCGCAGACTGTCGAACCCGTCGTTCTCGGCTTTCAGGAAATTAAAAATGTCAAACAGGGCCATGGTGGCGGTGGCTTCGTTGCCGTGCATCTGACTCCATAGCAGGACTTTGGCCGGTCCCGTTCCGGCCGTCACCTGATAAATGGCCCGCTTCTCCGTCGACTCGCCCACCTGACTGACCGCCAATGGTCCCCGCCCATTCAGGCTATCCAAGAGGGGAATAATGTCGCGGTGCTTGAACCGACGATGCATAAACGTTTGCTCTTTGTACGTGTCGTGCGCGTCGTGGAGCCGAGCCATGTCCTGTGCCTGAGTCATCAAATGGAGTAGAAACACGAACAGTATGGAAGCGATTGGCCCGACTCGTGTTCTCATGCGTTTATAATTTTTGTCCAAGTGCTAAGCCGCCTACCGACGCCAGCAGGCACAGCATCACGTTCAGGCCGATGTTGAGCAGAGCGGCTCCGGTACGACCGTTTTGCAGCAGAGCCACGGTATCATAGCTGAAGCTGGAAAACGTGCTCAGCCCACCACAAAAACCAACACCCAGCAGCAGCCGGGCTTCCTCGCCCACCGTCCGGCTCATGGCCCAGCCCACCACAACGCCCAGCACGGCACTGGCCAGCACGTTGACGAGCAGAATAGCCATCGGAAATGAAAAACCGATAAACGTAATGGGCACGAACCGCCCGGCGACGTAGCGGAGCACACTGCCCGCGCCCCCGCCCACAAAAACCAGCCAGTACGCTTTCATGCGGGCAATAATAGCAAAAAAGACGGTATTATTGCCCGTTGGCACAACCCTGCCAGTGGTCGCAGACCCTGGTAGTGGTTGTGCCGTAGTTGGGATTGAATCAATCATTACTCGAAGCACCACTAATCAACCACTACCAGGGCCCTGCCGGATCACTGGCAGGGTTTACCCCACCAATATGGCCCAAAATCAACTCAAGAAACTATTGGGCGTCGGCTTCGGCGTGGCCGTCACCATTGGCGGCACCATCGGCACCGGCATTTTGCGGAAGCCCGGCCCCATTGCGCAGGACATCGGCGATCCCACGCTCATCATCGCCGTTTGGTTGGCCGTGGGACTGTATGCGCTGGTCGGGGCACTGTCGGTGATGGAATTAGGGACCATGCTGCCCACCGTCGGGGCGTGGTACGTCTATGCCCGGCGGGCGTTTGGCAACTACGCGGGCTTTATCATTGGCATCAGCAGTTGGCTCGGCAGCGTATCGGCCATGGCGTTCGGGGCCGCCGTCATGAGCGAATACATCGGCCTGCTGGTTCCTTTATTAATTGATTACCAGAAACTTGTCGCGATCAGCATATTGCTGGCGTTTGTGGGTTTCCACTGGCTCGGTGTCCGCTCGGCCAGCCGGGCGCAGGAGGTGATGAGCGTGCTGAAAGCGGTGGGGTTGCTGGCGTTTGTGGTTGTTTGCTTTTTTGTACCGAGTGTGAGTGTACCGGTGTGGTCCGGCATACCGGCTTCAGCCGCCGAGATAGAGCCACTCTCGGCGGCTGAAGCCGCCGGTACATCGCTACGTCCATTGGCCGAAGGGGGCGTGTGGCTGGGGATTCTGGCCGCGCTCCAGTCCGTTTTCTATACCTACGACGGCTGGCATACGGCCGCTTACTTCACCGAGGAGGACGTTGACCCGAGCCG
>JAYTAC010000022.1:0-2205 GCA_043737755.1 Spirosoma sp. | reverse complement strand
GCAACCACCTTGGCTCCATCGACTTTGCCGCCGACGTGACCATTGGCCGCTGGAACGCGTATGTGTACCGGCAGTTTTTTTACGACGACGGGTCGCTGTTCTACGGCACCAACATACAGGACGGACTCAACGGTCTGAGGCTCAAAAACGGCCGTCAGCCCACGGGAAACGTGTTTTCTCTGCGCCAGGTGACCGTCGAGTATCTCTTCACGGGGAGTCAGGGCGGGGACGAGTTCGTGATCACCGACGACAAACGGCGGGGCCGCGACAACTACTTCAACCACAGCCAGTTTGTAGACGGCTGGCTCTATTTCAACCGCACGATTGGCACTCCGTTTCTTACCCCCCAGCGCGAAGTCCGCCGGGACCTTCCCGGTTATGGTGCCGGTATTGCCAATAATCGGGTCAGTGCGGCTCATCTGGGAATTAGTGCGCTGTTACCCAATAAAGTCGACCTGACGACGCGCTTGTCGGTGAGCCGCAATGCGGGTACCTATTCAATTCCGTACGTATCCATACCAACCCAATTTTCGGGTTTGCTAACGGCGTCGATGCCGCTCAACTGGCTGGGCGGGACCGTGCTGAACGGCTCTGTCGCAGTCGACGTGGGCGGATTGCTGCCCGGCAGCGTCGGTGCCTACGTAGGTCTGCGTAAAACCGGTTTGCTGAGTAGGCGACCTGTGGCCGAGTAACCCCACAGCAGACGTCAACTGTTCCGACCCCTAAAAAAAGTAATCAATTCGGGCGCGGGGCACCAGCACGGCAGTAACAATGCTTAGTTTTGCGGAAGTTGATTTATATAACAAGCATACAAGTAGTGAGGCTGATGGTGACGATGAATAGATTCTGGTCTGGTTTAAGCGTAGTACTACTACTGATTGGCGGGCTGTCGTGCGGGCAGAACGCCCAGCAAAAACTAAACCGGTCGACGCGTGCCCTGCGTACCTGCGCCGATGAGCAGGGGCTGAGTGCCAATCAGCAGGCGGTCATCCGAAAACAGATCAACGCCGAACAGAAGACCCGGCAGATCGAGGAGATATTCCGCCAGAAAGTGCAGCAGGGCTTTAACGGCAACATTTTAGTGGCCCAGAAGGGCATGGTGCTCTATAAGAACTCCAGTGGGCTGGGGCATTTCGAGCGCAGTCAGCGCGACACGCTGGTTGAGGACTCCAAGTTTCAGTTGGCTTCGCTGTCCAAGACATTTACGGCCGTTGGTACGCTGAAACTGATCGAAGCGGGCAAACTGAGTTTTGAGGACAGTATCCAGAAATTTTACCCCGACTTCCCTTACCACGGCATCTCGATCCGCGAGTTGCTGAGCCACCGCAGCGGCCTGCCCAACTACGCCTACGCCTTTGATGACAGCATGAAGGTGAATTTCTACAGGCGGGAAAAACCGTACCCCTCCAACGCGACGATCATGCACTGGTTCGCGACGGTGAAGCCCACGCCCCAGCGATACAACATACCGGGCCGGGGGTTCAGCTACAGCAACACAAACTACATGGTGCTGGCGTCGATCATCGAAAAAGTGACGGGACAGAGTTACGAAGCCTTTGTGAGCAAGAACATTTTTGAGCCGCTCGGTATGCATCACACGTTCGTGGCGACGTCGAAAAATGATTCGCTTAACCACCACCGCACGGCGGGCTACCAGTGGAACCGCCGGATACCGAAGGATTATTACGATGACGTGGTGGGCGACAAAGGCATCTACTCCACTACCGGCGATTTGTTCCGCTGGTATCGGGCGTTGAACGGCGACTGTCTGCTGCAAAAAAAATCACTCGCCGAAGCCTTCATGCCGCGCAGCTTTGAGCGTAAAAGCACGAAAAACTACGGCTACGGCTTCAGAATGATGCTCGACGGGCTGAACCAACCCGAATACATTTACCATTCCGGCTGGTGGAAGGGCTACAACACGATGTTCTGGTTTAGCCCCAAAGATGAGTACGTCATTATCATGCTCGGTAACCGGTACAACAAAACCGTTTACCGGGTCAAAGAATTGGTCGACGTGTTGAACAGTGGCTCGAAGAAAGCGGATCAGGCCGATGGCGACGACGAGGTAGAGATATGAGTAGAGCCGACCATCGGGTCGGCTTATTCGTGTCCGGTAATTACCGTATCATCCATTAACCCGCCCGAACCGAATTTCACTATGCGTACCTTATTCCTGTCACTTTCATTGACCGCCGTGCTTGC
>JAYTAC010000021.1:0-2209 GCA_043737755.1 Spirosoma sp. | reverse complement strand
GATGCTGGCAACGGTATATTAACGCAGACAGTTGGGTGACTACGAAATCAGTTATACCCTGTCAGAATCAGAAGCAGCCGAAGCCCTCACGAATGCAGCGTCTTTCGTGCAACGAACCCGGACCCATTTGTCCGCATAACTCACACCATCGGCCCCAAATCCACGTCCATCAACTCCGAAAACGACGAAGCCGTCGCTACGCCCCCATCGCCTTTACGGTATCGGAGCCACTCGCGGGTCTTGTAATTGAAGACGAAGCCTTCTAAAATGCCGTAATCGTCCTCCTCAATCAACCGAATGATTCTCCTCAGATCATTACGGACACCGTCAGTCAGGCAAACCTCGACAATGACCTTGGCATCCTCCGCTACATCGTCGTGAAGCAGCACGTCGGGTGCAGCGTGGCCAGGACCTTCGTTCAGGGGTATTTCGGGCAACGGTATCAGCGAAATGCTTTTCTTCCGGCAGTATAAAATCCCAACTTAATCGTTAATTTGTTGATAATCAATTGGTGGGCGAGGGGCGAGTTTGTACCATCTTCTTCCCGAACTAACGAAAGAAAGGAGTGCTGTGATTCGTACATAGCTACGCATTTTGGCTACGTTAGCTCTTTCAGCCGGCAAGGCCAAGTAGTTCTTACAGCCGGGGAAAGCGGTGGTCCTGTTTGCGTTTTATGTCAAAAAGCCGACGGAATATATTCAGAAACTGAGACGCTTTAGTATAGGGCCAGGCGACATAGAAACTACAAATATCGAAGGCTACCGTTCGGAACAGAATTTTTTTGGTCACCCGGATGAGCGGGCCGAAATAGTTGTAGCACGAAATCACATCGGGAACCAGTAACGTAGCCTGTTGCCCAAAATACGCATAGCACCGTTGCCAAAAGTTAAAATCGTTGGGGCCGTCGTGGTGAGAAATCCAGCGCGTATGGCCCAATGCGCTGTGATGACACAAGACCATACCTGAATCCGTTGGCGTCCTTGACTAGTGTATCGGGTAGTTGGGCCGCAGAAATACAAACCCGTCGCGGTTGTGCTGGTAGCCAATAATCATCCCCACAAACGCTTGTGCCGCGTACCGCTCGTAAACCCGGTACATGCCGGGATGAAACAGCGTATCGTCATCCAGCAGGTGAAAATAGCCGTCATTAATCTGGTCGAAGATGTGATTCCGTTTGGTGACCGTATCGGCGTCAGTGCAGGCCAGTTCATATACCCGAACGCGAGGATCAGTCAGAAAGCCGTTGGTCAGGGCGGGGCGGTCAGCTACTTTGGCAATGTGCCAGGTGATGTCGCTGTGCGGTGGAATGGACGCGTAAATATGATCTAAGTACTGGTACCGAAACGCGGGGGTGGTGATGTGCAGCATTCCGTCAGTTGCGTTGCCGGACAATGCGGGCCGGATTTCCGTATGCTACCACATTAGCCGGTAAATCGCGGGTAACGACAGAACCAGCCCCAACAAAAGTATTTTCACCAATGGTCAGGCCGTCCACAATCACCGCCCCCATGCCAATTTGCGTACAGGCTCCGACCGTTACGTTACCCGCCACATGGGCACCGGGGTTAATAGTTACGAAATCATGCAGCGTCGTATGGTGTCCAACGGAGGCATTCCGGTTGATGGAGACAAAATTGCCCAACGTAGAGTGAGCAGCAACCGATACTAAGCTGTTTATCAGGCAACCCACGCCCAGCAACGTTGTGGTAGAAATACTGGCCGTCCGGTGGATCAGATTCATAAACTGACTGCTGACCGGATCGAACTCATCAATAATCCTGCGTTTAGTGTCGGCCTGCAAAACACCCAATATAAGTGTGTCCGTGTCGGTGATGGATAGCGTAGTAACAAGTTCGATTGTAAAGAGAGGATGAGCAAACGGCTTCACAACCGGCAAATCCATGTTGTTGATGATTCGGATACTTGGAAAGAGATTGTTCGATTCCAAATTATCCAGAATCATGGTAATGGTTGCATCGCTTTTACCCAGCACAGTTAACCGCCCGATTGCCATAGCCTAATTGTTTAAACGTCGCTGGCGACATACACGAATAGTTCATCTGCTCCATCAAGGCATGAATTCGGGTTAGCAGTTGGGCATTGGTGGCTTTTTCTTTACCGTGCAGGTATAAATTATCCTCCAGACCAATCCGTATACCATCGGCTTCGAGCAGACCCAGTACGTTTGCTTTTAACTGGTGCGTACCAA
>JAYTAC010000020.1:0-5536 GCA_043737755.1 Spirosoma sp. | reverse complement strand
CCTCAAACAACAACGCGTAAGGCCACAGCCGGGTTTGCCGGAGACGCCCCAAACCGAACGAAATAACGAGCGTCTGCACGAACAGTTTCAGCACATATAGACTAACGGCCAGCGCGGGAGCAAACCAGCCCAGCAGCAGCAGCAACGGCCCGGCGAGGTACTGAACATACAGCGAGATCACCATCCAAACGGGCAGGTCCGTGGCCCCGCGCATCCAGCGTTTGCGCTGGCTCAGAAACTGCCGCAGCGTATCGACGGGGCGGGTGCGGGCCAGCACCGTCTCGCTCAACAGGTTGCGAAAGCCAAAATCCTGCCCCACGACCACCCGGAAAAGCGCGTAGTCTTCCACGACCGAGAACGGCAGCGATTCATAACCACCAACGGCGTCGTAAGCCGTGCGCGAGACGGCCATGTTATTGCCCATCGCCGTAACGGGGACGCCGAAACTACTCACCAGATGCGTCAGCGTCAGGTTGTAGAGCCAGTCCATGGTTTGCAGAGCATGAAACAGGCGCGGGCCATCGGGCAGCGTGACGCCCGTGACAATACCGACATTTCCGGCAAGGTATCGGCTCATTTCCGTGAGCCAGTCGGGGGGCACCTGCGTATCGGCATCGGTAAAAAACAGGTACTGCCCGCGAGCCAGCCGGGCTAACTGCGCAAGCACGTTGGCTTTCCCCCGTAAATTAGTCTGGCTTTCAGAAATCGCAATCAAGCGGAAATTGGGTTTGTCGGTAATGAAATCGATCACTACCTCGCCCGTCCGGTCGGTCGACTGGTCGTTACCAATCAGCACCTCTACACATTCCGGTGGGTAATCAAGACGGGCAACAGCCTCCAGACAGGCCCGAATAGTAGTTTCTTCATTGCGGGCGGCAATCAGAATGCTGACGGTGGGGCGGGCGGCACCCGGCGGCTCAGTAACCGGCATGAACGGGTTGCGGAACGGCGCGGAAGGCGTAGCCACGGTCGGCAAAGCAGGCCAGCATCCGGGGCAGCACGTAGCGCAGGGTGGGCCAGGCTTTCAGGCTGTCGTGAAAGACCACAATCGAACCCGGTTCAGTGTACTGAATCGTTTTGCGCAGGCACACGTCGGCGGGCAGTTTCCGGTCAAAATCACCGGTCAGCACGTCCCACATCACGATGGAATATTTTTCGATCACCTGAGCGGCCTGCGTCTTCCGAATTCGTCCGTAGGGCGGGCGAAACAGGGCCGTTTCGACCCCCAACTGCCGCTGGCATTGCTGAATATTCTCCAGATAAACGGCGTCGTCGGTCTTCCAGCCGTTGAGGTGATTAAACGTGTGATTACCAATCATATGGCCCGCTTCGAGCACCTGCAGCAGCACGTCCCGGTGCCTCTGCACGTTGTCGCCGATACAAAAGAACGTAGCCTGGGCAGCGTATTTATCCAACTGCTCCAGCACAAACTCGGTCACGTCAGGAATGGGACCGTCATCGAAGGTCAGGTAGATTGTCGGGGTAGTCTCATCCTCGATTTTCCACCAGAATTCGGGATAAATCGTGCGGATGAGGAAGTTGGATTTATGGAGGAAGAAGGGCAAGGTAATTCTTGGTTTGTGGTTTGTAGTTCGTGCCGGGCCGCCGGAGCGGTTTGTAGTTGGCTGACGCACGAGTATTATGCGTCAGCCAACTAAAAGCTACAAACCACGAACTCAATTAAGGTTTCTCCCCTTCCAGCGGTAACCTTTCCCCTGAGCTACTAACCCGAAGAAAACGACGTAGAACGGGTAAATCAACTGCGTCAGTGGAATGGCAGCTACTGATGATTTTTTTCGTAAAAAAACCAGAATCTGTCGCAAAAACAAAAACTCCGGCACCAATTTCAGACCGACAACGGTGAGCGTTTCGTTTCCGTCTAAAAATCCGAGCCACCAGCCCCCCAGTGCCACTACCGGAGTCGCATTGCTCAGAAACACGAAGACAGCCAGCACCGTGGGCAGCCAGCTTTCGTAGGCCCGCCACTTGCTCGCCCAACGTTTGCGCTGCTGATAGAACGCCGACCACGACTGATGCGCTCCCGTTCGGACGATGGCTTCGCGGCTTTTCAGAAACCGGATGCCGTTGGGGTATCGAACCGCCACTTTGTGCAGCAAAAACTCATCATCGCCCGATGCCAGGTGATCGACGCCCGCAAACCCACCAACCTCAGTGAAGACCCGCTTTTCGTAGCAAAGGTTGGCTCCGTTGCACATCGTTGGCTGACCCAATGCCATCGTGCCCGCCCCCGAACCGATCAGGCTGGCGAACTCCACCGTTTGCAAGGAGTCGAACAGTGAGTGATTAGTGATGAACGTCACCGGCCCCGAAATCAGTTTTGCGCCGGTTTGCCCGTAAAACGCAGCTACCGACGCCAACCAGTCCGGTCCCACGCGGCAGTCCCCGTCGGTGGTCACGATCAGGTCGCCGGTTGCGAGGGCGATGCTCCGGGTGATGGCGCGTTTCTTGGGCGAAGCCGTCCGTTCATCAGTCAGGGATAGGGCGTGGAGTGGATACGGGACGCGGGAGACGTACTGCCGGATGATGGCCAGCGTATCGTCGGTGGAGGAGTCATCGGCCACGATAACATCAAAGCGGGCGTAGGTCTGGCGGCTGAGATCGTCCAGCAACTTGCCGATGTTGGCTGCTTCGTTACGAACGGGAATGATGACGGTGATCGTCGGGCCGTCGGCGGGGGCGTTTTCGGGCTGGAAGGCGGGCATCCGCAGCCACGTCAGCCACAAAGTAAGGGTGAACAAGGCGTACAGAGAACTGATAATAAGTAGAGCAATGACCAAAACGACTTGTATTTAGGTGTGTTGGTGTATGGGTGTGTATGTGTTTCGTCACCGGCTTAATCAGAAACACATACACACTCACACACTCACACACATCAGTTTACCGACCACTTCAGCCGCCACACCCAAACCAGTCCCAGCAGCACCGGCAGCAGAATGTTGACGGCCCAAAGCGTCAACGTCGCGGTAATAAGTACGGGTGCTGCCATGTTGAAAGGGGCAAATACCCACAACGCAGCCGCTTCCCGAACGCCCAGATCGCTGAGCAAATTAAACGCAGGCGTAACGGTTTTGGCCAAAAACACCACGCCGATTCCCGACAGCGCAACGCCGGTTGGCAGCACAACGCCAACCAAACGCAGGGCGACGTAAAACTGCGCCGAAAAAACCAGATACCGCACCGCAGCCACGCCGAGGGCCAGCCCAATCTCGCGGTCGTCATACTGCCCTGCCACGGCCCAGTACCGGGCAAACCGGCGCAGCCCCGGCCGTGCGGCTAACCACCTAACCAGCCGCCGACGCACCAGCCCGAAGGCGATTCCCAGCCCCGACAGTATCATTAGCAACACGAGCAGCCACCGCCCCGCCATAGTGTCGCGGGCGGGGACCAATGTCAGGTGGTGCGCCCAGGCTGCCGCCCCGAACACCAGCGCGACGTAGAACTGCACCCCGCCCGATACCAGCGATGCCCCGACGGCGTCGGCCCGCGCACCCGTGCGCAGCGACAGCACCCGCCCGGCCGTATCGCCCAACTGAGCGGGAAGGGCAAACCCCAGCGACAACCCCGCCAAAACGCCCCGGTACGCATCCCCGAACGATGTTTTCTCGACGCGCCGGAGCAAAATCTGCCATTTCAGAGCCTCGAAACCCCAGTTGACGGGCGTGAGCATCAACAGCCCAACGGCCCACCGCTCAGGATGCCAGACCGCCCGGAGTTGCCGCCCAACCACCGCCCAGTCGAAACGCTGTTGCCGCAGCACGTAGCCGATGTAAGCAATGAGTCCGAGGAAAACGACGATTTTCAGCCAGAAACCGATTTTTTTGGTCAATCGGAGCGTCAAAATGTGGGAGAACACGTTACTTTGTGAGAGTGCCTAACAACTCATCCATGATTATCACCGCCAAAAACCTTACTGTCCTGCCGGAAAAAATTATTCTCGGTATCGACCCCGGTACGCAGATCGCCGGGTACGGTATTATTTCGGTTCAGGGGGGCGTTATGCGGATGATTCAGTACGGCGTTGTTGAGTTGAACAAATATACGACCTACCAACTGAAGCTTCAGAAGCTCTATGAAACCATCATCCGGCTCATCGAGGAACACAAACCCGACGAAATGGCCATTGAAGACCCGTTTTTCGGCAAAAACGTCCAGGCGATGCTCAAACTCGGCCGGGCGCAGGGCGTGGTGATGGCGGCTGCCCTATCGCGCAACATCCCCATTGTGGAATATGCCCCCCGGCGCATCAAGCAATCAGTGACGGGCAACGGCAATGCCACCAAAGACCAGGTGTCGCACATGGTGGGGCACCTGCTGAAGGAAGACTTAGACCCGAAGTTTTTCGACGCCACCGACGCCTTAGCCATTGCCGTTTGCCACCACTTTCACGAAAACGCCCTGCCGGTGGCACCGGGCAAGAAAAACAAGAAAGGGGCCTGGGGCGCGTTCGTGAGCGAGAATTCCGGGCGGGTGAGCAGTTAGACAACCGCCGTATGCCGGAGAGAGTGACCTATATTTCAAACGAAACCGGGCCGTCCGTCATGCGAACGGCCCGGTTTCGTTTAATACGACTCGTACTCGAAGCGCAGGACTTCTACCCTTACGCTGTTGTTTGGAGCCGGGGACGTGATCCTCTTGACGCGCACCGTTGGCAGGTTGGCGGCATTGTACTGGTACTGGTAGGTGACCAGATCAGCAGAGGTACGCAGCGGGGTCTCGGTCAGTACATTGTTCTGGCTCAGATTTAGTACATTATCTGTCCCCCCAAAATAAGTGACGGCTACACGCGGGGAGAAGGCCAGATTAATGAAGCCGTCGGGAGCCGGTGCCGGAATGATTAACACCCCGTAGAACGGGTTTATTTTATCGTCGTGCGTGTACCTATTGCTCGATCCACCACCAGAAAATGGCGGACCTCCCATAGCCGTAACCGTAAAACCAGATTGATAGCCGCTTAGATTATTACCGGTAAACGTGAAACTGTCCGATCCACTGATAGAAAGCCCGCCTGTTCTAAAACTCCTGCTGGCTCCCGCCAACTGACCAGTACCGTTGTATCCTAATCCCAGCGTGAAGCCGGGATTATTATCGATTGAAATCACACGTCCCGACGCGTCATACGCGTAAGAATACCGCTCAACAGCGTTGGGACGGCTGCCCCGAGGGAACAGGACGGCCTCCCGCCGAAGCCCGGTCATCCGGTTTTGCCCGTCGTACTGGTAGTTGCTGAACTCGATTTCGGATGCGGTACTGTCGGGCGTCTGGTAGGTCAGAATCGAACCGAGCCGCCCCTGGGCATCATACCGAAACGAACTGACTTTAGCCAGGTTATCAGGTAACTCCAGCGTCAGTGCTTTGACCCTAAGCCGGGTAGTGTTTGAACCGGGTGTGACAACCGGCGTACGGTGGTCTAAGCAGGCTGAAAGGCCAGCGACCATCAGCAAAAAGAGTACGTAAGTCGAAAAACGAAACATGGTGTGGATAGGTAGTTTCAAGTGAAATGAACGGTGAGACACCG
>JAYTAC010000019.1:0-2215 GCA_043737755.1 Spirosoma sp. | reverse complement strand
CACGGTTGAGCAGGCAGGTCCGGTGGAGCAGCGTAGTTTCGAGATCGGTCGTCAAGCACCGGGTCTGTTGTTGCTGCGGGCTTCGACGCCCAGCCAGTCGCAGACGACGAAAGTGCTGCGCGACTAAATAGCTGAGTTTGGTTTATAAAAAATGCCCCGGTCAGAGTTGATCGGGGCATTTTTTGTGTGGACAAAACCGGGACGCCGGACCGCCTGCCAGTGGTCGAAGACCCTGGTAGTGGTTGAGCGGAGGTGACAGCTAAACCGCTCAACCACTACCAGGGTCCTCGACCACTGGCAGGGTTTCGACTTTTCAATCACATCTTTTCCAGCAGCCGCTCCATCGAGACCTCGTGCCCGATGCGGGCTTTGAGTTCGCTGATGGGAACGCGGATTTGCTCGGTTGTGTCGCGGTAACGAATCGTGACGGTATCGTCGTCGAGGGTCTGGTAATCGACCGCAATGCAGAAGGGCGTTCCGATCAAATCCTGCCGGGTGTAGCGTTTTCCGATGGCGTCGCGCTCTTCCATAATCACGCGGAACTCCGACCGGAGCGACTTCATAATTTGCTCCGCTTTTTCGGGCAGGCCATCTTTGCGTACCAGCGGGAAAATAGCCGCTTTGATGGGTGCCAGCGCGGGGTGTAATTTCAAATACGTCCGCTCTTTCTGGTCGTCGCCCTCCCCAACCACCTCTTTCGTGAACGCATTACAGAACACCGCCAAAAACAGCCGGTCGGCCCCAACGGACGTTTCAACTACATAGGGAACGTAGTTGCCGTAGGGTTTGCCGGTGGCCGGGTCCACGTCATTATCGAAATATTGCTGCTTCTTTTTGCTCAGTTCCTGGTGCGCTTTCAAGTCGAAGTCGGTGCGGGAGTGAATGCCTTCCATCTCGCGAAAGCCGAACGGAAATTTGTACTCGATGTCCACGGCTGCGTTGGCGTAGTGCGCCAACTTCTCGTGGATGTGGAATTTGAGTTTGTCAGCGGGCAGACCCACGGCCTGGTGGAACTTCATCCGGGTGTCGCGCCAGTGCTCGTACCAGGCCATTTCGGTGCCGGGCCGGACGAAAAACTGCATCTCCATCTGCTCGAACTCGCGCATTCGGAACGTAAACTGCCGGGCCACAATCTCATTGCGGAACGCCTTGCCGATCTGCGCAATTCCGAACGGCACCTTCATGCGTCCGGTTTTCTGCACGTTCAGGAAGTTGACGAAAATGCCCTGTGCCGTTTCGGGGCGGAGGTAAATCAGGCTGCTGTCTTCGGCCAACGATCCCACCTGCGTCGAGAACATCAGGTTGAACTGCCGCACCTCGGTCCAGTTGTCCGTACCCGATACCGGGCACTTGATACCCTCGGCGATAATCAGGTTTCGGACGCCGTCGAGGTCGTTATCGCCCAGCAACCGGCCCATCTCCTGCAACAGCGCGGTGCTCCGGGGTTCATCGCCCGCGTTGGCATATTCTTCGGCTTTGAGTTCGAGAAGCTGATCGGCGCGGTAGCGTTTTTTGGAGTCGCGGTTGTCGATCATCGGGTCGTTGAACGAGTCGACGTGCCCCGATGCTTTCCACGTCAGCGGGTGCATAAAAATCGACGCGTCGATGCCGACGAGGTTATCGTGGAGTTGGGTCATGGCCTTCCACCACAGCGTTTTGAGGTTATTTTTGAGTTCAACGCCATTCTGTCCGTAGTCGTACACGGCCTGCAGACCGTCGTAGATTTCGGAGGAGGGGAACACGAAACCGTATTCTTTGGCGTGGGCGATAATGTCGGGAAGGGTGGCGGCTGGCGCTTGGGTAGTGTTCATACGTGGGCGCAAAAGTACAGTATTGTCACAAAGTGACCGTTTTGAGCACCCGTTAATTTCTTAGCTTTGTTTGATATCGTCTACAGATATTTTACTCCATGTACCAATTCACACGTATCACATTGGATTCTGAAGTCATGGGCGGCAAGCCTTGTATTCGCGGGATGCGGGTTACCGTTGATACCGTCGTCGGGCTGGTCTCGGCGGGGTATTCGGAGGAGCGGATTTTGGAAGCGTATCCATATCTGGAAGCCGATGATACACATCAAGCACTGGCTTCCGTTGACTGTTAAGAAAATTGAGTGCTGATCAAATGAATTGTGCCGATTAGTCAATCTCTTTGAGAATGTGATACGGGTCAAATAAGCGCAAAACGGCCGCGCCCTGATCAGGGCGCGGCCGTT
>JAYTAC010000018.1:0-2218 GCA_043737755.1 Spirosoma sp. | reverse complement strand
TCGCTTCACGTCCTGTGTTACCAGTTTTACCGGCTGAAAAGGCAAATCGCTTGGTTGGTACAAAGCTGACGACAGTTGCCGTCAGATAGCCCAAAAAGACACTGGTGCCGAAATCGAAATAATTTCTGTAGAATATCTGCGTGACAAAGTTGACGGACGCGCCCAAAAGTGCCGTTAGAAAGAACGAGAAAAAACTTTTGTAATTTCTGGACTTGGGCGGCTGAATACGGCTCACGTTCACTGATTTGCAGATAAAGTAGTAGTCTGTACGCCTTAATGTGTGCTACTCAAACCAAAAGTACGGATTCGCTATCAAAACGGGCGCTACTGACAGCTGATAACTGAGGGTATGGTGCGGGAGAAAAAGCATTATTGTCAGAATAATCCCTGCAACAAACCGGGCATCACGCCCAATCCAATAGTAATTATCGTTGCCGCCAGCAAAACGTACCGGTAAAAAGGAGCCACCCGAATGGGTTCCGTCGCGCCGTCGCGGAAGTACATGGCAATGATTACGCGGAAATAATAGTAAATACCGATGGCCGACATCAGCACGGCAACCACCAGCAGCCACATCTGTCCCCGCTCAGCCGCTGTGGAGAACATGTAGAACTTACCCCAGAAGCCGGCCGTCAGCGGAATGCCCGCCAGCGAAAGCATCGACACGGCCATCGCAAATCCCAGCAGCGGATTTTGCCGCGCCAGCCCGTTGAACGAATCGAAACTGTCGCTTACCGCGCCCGTACCCCGCCCGGGAATCGTCTGCGAATTGCGTTGCTGACCCACGAGCAGCAATACCCCGAATGCGGAGATGGTCGCGACGGAGTAGGCTAACGAATAAAACACAATCGCCTGTTTCGTTTGCGCCCCGAGAGCCGCCAGACCGATGAGCAGGTAACCGGCGTGGGAGATGCTGGAGTAAGCCATCATCCGTTTGAAACTGTTCTGGTAGACCGCCGTAACGTTACCCGCCACCAGCGTAATAACCGTGATAACGGCCATAATCACCCACCAGAACTGGTAAACGCCCACGAACGAAACCGATAGCAGCCGGAACAGAGCCGCAAAACCGGCCGTTTTCACCACCGTCGACATAAACGCCGTAAAGATTGTGGGCGCACCGTCGTACACGTCGGGCGTCCAGAAATGGAACGGAGCCGCCGACACTTTGAAGAGCAAGCCGATGAGCAGCATCAGCAAACCAACGTACAGCAGTAGCGACAGTCCCGTTTGCGGGTTAACGGCGTACGATGCGATGCCCTCCAGCGTGAATGAGCCGGTAGCCCCGTAGAGCAGAGCCATACCGAACAGCATGATGCCGGTGGTGAAAGCTCCCATCAGGAAGTATTTCAGCGCGGCTTCGTTGGAGCGCAAGTTTCGCTTATCGCTGCCGGTAAGCACGTACATAGCCACCGACAGAATCTCGACGCCCACGAAGAGCATGATCAGATTCTCGAAGCCAACCATCATAATGGCCCCCACGAGCGAAAACATAATCAGGCCATAATATTCGGCGGGCTGGGCTTCGTCGTCCTCGATGAAACTGCCCGACAGCGCAACCACCAGAAACGCCGACCCCAGAATAATAGCTGTGAATACCATTGTCAGGTTGTCGGTGCGTAGCATGTTGCCGAAGTACAGGTACGTTTTGTTCCAGTCCAGGAAGTTGGCAACGCCCGCGACCAGCAGAAACAGCAACGCGGCAGGCAGCAAAATCGCCTTCGACTTGAGGAAGCCCAAAAACAGCATCACGATGCCAAAAACAGACAGGAGAACGATGGGGAACATAAATTATAGCGTTTGAGCGTTTGAGTGTTTGGGTGTTTGAGTTGCGGTTCCCCGCCGGGACTCAAACACCCAAACACTTAATAACTCATTTCATGGACACAGCCGTCGTGCCGATGTATTTCATCAGATTAATCACGGCCGGTTCGGTTAATTTCAGGAACGTGTTGGGGTAAATGCCCATCCAGAACACCATCACGACGAGTGGAACGAATACCAAACTCTCGGACAGGGTCAGGTCGGCGAAGGTGCCGGTGCGCTGCGAGGTGGCTCCGAACATGCTTTTCTGGAACATACGAAGCATGTACACCGCTCCAAAGATGATGGTGAATCCGGCGGCTAAACCCAAATAGTGATTGTACGTATAAACGCCGTGCAACAACAGGAACTCGCCGATAAAGCCGTTCGTGAGCGGCAAGGCCACACTGCCGAG
>JAYTAC010000017.1:0-2221 GCA_043737755.1 Spirosoma sp. | reverse complement strand
TTATCGGGGCAGGTGGTAGGCGTCATGGTTTTGTAGTTTTAGCGAACCACAAAGGTAGGGCGAACTACTCCCTGCCACTTTTATAGGAAAGCCCTGCTTTAACTGTTAACCGAATACTACCCCTTCCAATTCTCACCCCTTCCGAACGTCGGCCCGGTTCTGCTCCTTTGCCCACGCATCTTTCAGCGTCACCGTGCGGTTGAAAACGGGTCGGTCAGCGGTCGAGTCGGGGTCCGAGATGAAGTAGCCTTTGCGCATAAATTGGAAATTGGTTTGCTCGCCGGAGCGGGCGGCTTCGACTAAGGCGGGTTCCACGAACCCCCGCACGATGGTCAGTGAGGTTGGGTTCAGCAACTCTTTGAAGTCGCGTTCGTCGGCGGCCGGGTTCTCGACCGAGAAGAGCCGGTCGTAGAGACGCACCTCGGCTTCGACGGCGTGGGGAACCGATACCCAATGAATCGTGCCTTTTACGTTGATACCCGACGTGTCGGAACCGGAGTGGCTTTCGGGGATATACGTGCAGCGCAGTTCGGTAACCTCGCCCGCGTCGTCTTTTACTACGTCGTCGCACTTGATGATGTAAGCACCCTTCAGCCGTACCATGCCACCCGGAAATAGCCGGAAGAACTTTTTCGGCGGTACTTCCATGAAATCATCGCGCTCGATGTACACCTCGCGGCTGAACGGCACTTGGCGATACGTCATCGGCTCTTCTTGGGGATTATTCTCGATATTCAGCACCTCCTCGCGGCCTTCCTCGTAGTTGGTGATGACGAGTTTAAGCGGTTTTTCGTCGGGGCGGCCACCCGCCAGTACTGCCATCACGCGGTGGGTGGTTTTGTTCAGTTCCTCGCGGATGCAGAACTCCAGCAGGCCTACGTCGATGAGGTTCTCGCGTTTGGCAACGCCGATGCGGTCGGCGAATTCGCGGATGCTGGCGGGCGTGTAGCCGCGTCGCCGGATGCCCGCGATGGTCGGCATCCGGGGATCGTCCCAGCCGTTGACGTGACCTTCCTCAACTAACTGCTTTAGTTTCCGTTTGCTCATCACCGTGTAGGTCAGGTTGAGCCGCGCGAATTCGATTTGCCGGGATGGAAATAGCTCTAATTGCTGAATGAACCAGTCATAGAGCGGCCGGTGGACTTCAAATTCGAGCGTACAGAGCGAGTGCGTGATGTGCTCGATGGCGTCCGACTGCCCGTGGGCGAAATCGTACATCGGGTAAATGCACCAGGCGTCGCCCGTGCGGTGGTGATGGGCGTGTTTGATCCGGTAAATGATCGGGTCGCGCAGTTGCATGTTTGGCGAGGCCATATCGACTTTCGCCCGCAGCACTTTGGCCCCGTCAGGAAATTCCCCGGCCCGCATCCGGCGGAACAGGTCGAGGTTCTCGGCCGCGCTCCGGTTGCGGAACGGACTGTCCTGACCCGGCTCGTTGGGATTTCCCTTCTGAGTCGCAATCTCCTCGGCGGTCGAATCGTCCACGTAGGCCAACCCTTTCTGGATCAGCGTTTCAGCAAAGTCATAAATCTGTGCGAAGTAGTCGGATGCATAGAACTCGTTTTCCCAGTCGAAGCCGAGCCAGCGCACGTCGTTTTTGATCGAATCGACGTATTCAGTGTCTTCGGTAACGGGATTGGTATCGTCGAAACGGAGGTTGGTTTGCCCGCCGTACTTATCGGCTAAGCCGAAGTTCAGGCAGATGGATTTAGCGTGGCCGATGTGCAGGTAACCGTTGGGTTCGGGCGGAAATCGTGTATGCACCCGCCCGCTATTTTTGCCAGCGGTTATATCGTCTTCAACAAATTGCTCGATAAAATTGAGGGAGCTTCCAGCGGTGCTGTTTCCGGCATCATCGCGCTCTTCCGGTTTATTCACTGTGTCGTTCATGGCATTCGGGCGGCTAATCGCAGCCCGAAATTACGGCGATTGGGCGGGTTTGGCAAACAGCGTCCAGGGCGGACCTAATCGGTGATCTCCGGGTTATTTGTGGTCCGTACCAATCAAAAGGGTAAGGAACAGTGGTTTGCCGGTAGTCAACACGGCGTACGATCTCCGGCAGATTACGCGGGTGCTGGTTATCACATTATGAGAAGTCAGAGCGAAGCTACTGGTCCGGCAGGGTAAACCGACCGTTTCAGGTAGTCGGCGTTGGGCGAGTACACGAACAGGCAGGTGCCGCCCTTCACGGCCTGGATAATCTTTTTGGATTCGGCGTAGG
>JAYTAC010000016.1:0-2223 GCA_043737755.1 Spirosoma sp. | reverse complement strand
TGTGACGGTCACTGCCATCGCCTGAATTCAGGCTCCATCCCTCGCGACCCGCCGTGTTGAATTTAAACGACGGCCGGGTAGCCGGCCGGTAGCTGTTGGCATAGACATAGGCCCGAATCTCATCAACAGTGCCGACGATCACTTCGGTACGGTGCCGCCACCGGATGTTCATATCGAGGAGTTCTTTCATAGCGTGGGCAATGTAGCCGTAGCTGCCCCCTTTGTTGGGCTGGGCCGCATCGCCACCGCCATCGCCCCAGTAGCCGATAAACGAACGGACATTATCCTTCAGCATCAGCGCGATACCGTACCCGTCTTCACCAAAAATACCAATCCAGGGTTCGGTTACATACAGCCCGCCAGCCCGCTGCCCGTTGGAACTGGTGGCCGAGTTACCATTTCCGATCGAGGATGTCGGCGCGGTAAAGGTCGTGATTCCATCCCCGCTGTAGGGGTTATCACCGTTGTAGTACTTGAAGATTCGCAGGTTGTTGACGTACAGGCAGGGCGATTCCTGGACTTTGGACACTACCCGCTCGTTGGCCGACCGGTTGAAGGTCGTTTCGTAGTTCAGAATCAGGGCGCGGTCCTTTACCTCACCCCATTTCTTCATCAGCACGTCGTTGGCCGGGCTGCGCACCTGACCATAGAGCATGGGGGTCATTTCGGTGTAGAAGCGGGTGTTCCCGTCCCGGCCGAACTTCTGCAATCGACCCGCATTGGCGTGATCATCGCCCACTTCGTTAGGATTGTAACCCAGCGACGGGGTCTCGGGTGGCTCATTGGTTTCGCTCACGCCATAGTATGGACGCGGCAACTGATAAAGACATTCCGACAGGCCCTGGCCGGTAAACACCCGGTTGGGCAGTCCGCTGCGCCGGATACCCTGATCCTCCCCGTTCCAGACGAGCGGATTGTAGACCAGCGTATGGCCCGGCCGCTGTTTGTTGTAAATCTGGTACACCGCCCCGCCCAAGCCTATCGTCTGCGAGTCGGAACTTTGATTCCGCAGGGCCAGCGTGACCTTGATTTTATCCGTTTCAAAGACCGGCAGCGGGTCACTGTTGGGGTCCGACGCGGGCAGCGGATCGTAGTTGAAATTATCGCCCCGGTAGCCGTAATACCCGCTCGTGCTGTTGGTTGGCAGGGGTGTTGTGGGCGATGGCGTTACGGTGACAGGCGGTGGGGTGCTTGTTGGCAGGGTCGTGGCGGGCGGAGTGGTGCCGTTGCAGGTGGCCTGCCGCGACCAGATGTACGTGATGGTATTCCCCAACTGCTGGACAAAAATGGTAAAGGGCGGTGTGTCGGCGTTGACCCGTGAGCCAGCATCCAAAAACTGATTGGGGTTGGTCGTCCAGTCAGTGATGCCCGGCGATTTGAAGCGAACCGCCGTGCCATCGCCCCCGCTGGTGTTGAAGGTGATGGCACCCGTGGCGCAGTTGTACGTTGGAGCCAGCATCATCAGCGCACCACCCACTGGCGGGGTTACCGGCGGGGCTACCGTTACGGGTGGTGTCGTCGCGGGCGGAGTTGACGGAATCGTGCCAGTGCCGGGGCACGTACCAGTTTTGTAAGGACTGTACGCTAAGTCCGTCGACGTACCGGCTGGCCGGACAGACAGCGTCAGAGGGGCATTATTCTTATAATTATCGGGAATGAGCCAGGTATAGCCATACTGATTGAAGTCATTTACGCCAATCGCATTCGCCACGTCCTGTCGGCTGCGGTCGGCCAGGACCGTAGCAACTTTGACTCCGTTAATATAGATATCGATCTCCTGTGATTTACGAAGGTCACTACGGTCAATAATCCAGCCCGAAAGAACAGTACAGGAAGCATAGTCGAGGTAGCCCTGGTACGAAGCTGTTGCTGCTCTGGCCGATCCGGTGGCCGGACCGTTATCCGTAAGCACCAGCAGTGTCGGACCCACCAAATTGCCCCCCCCGGTAGCCCGGCGGTCAGCTAAGGTGTCGTCCGGCCCTGTTTTGAGGGTTATGGCGGCCTTCTCCACAAACAGGCCCTGGTCGCCGGATTGTCCCTGCCCCCGCAAAAGGCGGAAACTCGTGCCGGGCGTCACGGCACTAAAATATCCCCTGACGTGGTAGGTTATCAGAGACCGGACCGGGTATGACAACTCGCCGGTTACGTAGCCGGTCAGGTCACCGCCGGTCTGCTCAAAACCCGGTGGCAGGAGCACTTTCAACGTGTAAGCACTGGAGCCTG
>JAYTAC010000015.1:0-2223 GCA_043737755.1 Spirosoma sp. | reverse complement strand
GCCTGTGCCGCGTCCGATGGCGTCTATACGCAGGAAGTCAATGCCCGACGCCATCAATTGCTGCTTGATGGCGTTCACCCGCTTAAACGACAGGCTTTTGTTGGTTGCCCCGCCCCGCGCATCGTTGGCGTATCCGACAAGCTGCACCTGCAAACGCGGATAGGTTTTGAGCAGGGTAGCCAATTCACTGACCGCAGCCTGCGAACCGGGCGTCATCGAGAATGAACCGGGCTGGAACAACACGCCCGTGAGCGGAAACATGCGGCCCTTGGGTAGGGCCGCGTTGCCGATGTACGGAGCCATTTGCTGGGTTAGCGCACCCGCTGCGCCGGTCGGAACTCCCACGGCGGCACCCGTTGGGGCAGTTATGGGTACTGGTACCGAGGTTGATTTTGGTGTCGCTGGTTTGGGCGTTACGTCGGAGGGTACTGCCAATGACCGCGCAACGGTATCCGCCCGGACGGTGTCGCCGGTAGCAGTTACCTCGGTCGTTTCTTTCCCGTCGGTGTGGTCTTGCGTATTCTGGTACACGTAAAACCCCCCCGCTGCGAGGGCTAAAAACAGCAGCGCACCTATGCCCCATTTGACCAGTGAACTCGTCTCGTCGTCCGAGTCGGCGGGTTCGTAGGTGACGGGCGGTCGGGTAGCCGCTGTCCGGTTAGCGATTGTTGCTGATCGGGCCGTTCCGTTGGGCTGGGGCGTAGGCTGGCGCACGGGTATCTCGACTGTTGCTCGCCGGGCCGGACCGGCCAGTCCGGCTACTACCTGCTGAAGGCCAACCTTTTCGACCAACCGGGGCATAAACTCCTCCGGCACGGCACCAACGAAGGCTTCGCGCTCGGCAAACAGGGACGCGGCCAGCCCGTCGGCGTTTAATTTCTGAGCACCGACGCGTTTGCCCAGTACGTGGAGCACGATGGTACTGGTCAGACCCAGCAGCGAAATAGCCGATGAATTGCGAATACCGGCGTAGCCCGAAATCATGGTGCCGATGGAGCTTTTCATGGCGGGCAGCAAATGACTGATTACATCGTTACCCTGCGTAATGAGCGTGTTGGTCTGGGCCGGATCGCGCAGCACCGCAATCAGGTTATCGGTCAGGCTGCCGTCGTAACGGCCTTTTTGAATGTGGTTGAATAGTTGGTTGATTCCGATCTCGGTGGTGGTGCGCTTCATGAGTCCGCCCACGATGGTAAAGACAAGACCCTCAACGGCCTTGTGGGCTTTCTCGGCTGGCTCATCGACGTAGGCGGCAATGCGCGACAGGACATCCGGGCTGAGAACGTCGTTAAATGTGTTAAATAAATTCATAGAATTAAGTAGCTGAATCAGCAGAGGAAGGGGCCATACTCACACAAAGTACGGTTAGTAACCAACGCAAAAACCCCCCGTGAACAGTATTCTGAAGGGGATAAAATTAAGTAAGGTTCGGCAAAGGTCACGCAGTGGGCCGGGATAAATTAGCCGGTTCACCGTTTCGGCAGTCGCTCGATGGCTTTCTGGTAATCCGTTTCAACAACCCGCAGCCGCTCCTGACAGAAGGTGATGAGTTCGGTGGCAAGCCGAATTTTGCCGGGCAGCTCATCGAGCGGAACCTGCTCATTCTCAATTTCATCGACCAGTGTCGTAAGCTGGTCGTAAGCATCCTGGTAGGTCATTTCAGTGAACAGTTATCAGTTAGTCAGTTGTCAGTCGGTGAGCAGTTACCAGCGACTAGTGTTTTAACAATTTAGTTTTAGGCAGTAACTTTAGATTCAAAAACTTAGCTTTTATGGGACACCTAGCAAGAAAATTAACTCTGTCAGATTTGGAGAAAACCGAACTCACTGCCATTGTTAAAAAAGGCACGCATAAAAGCCGTAAAATAGTACGGGCAAGAGTTTTACTATTACTTGACGCAGGCAAAGATAGGGCTACTGTTCAATCTGAACTGGACATAGGTTTAAATCAGTACTATCGAATTAGAAAACGTTATTTTGACGGAGGTCTGCCTGTGGCCCTGGAAGAACTGCCACGAAGTGGGCAGCCTCCAATTATAACCCCCTACATTGAAGCGAAAATTACAAGTTTGGCTTGTAGTGACGCTCCTGAAGGTTCGTCTCGTTGGACATTGTCATTGATCAGCGAAAAAATGATCGAACTCAACTATATTGAGAAAATTTCTGATGAATCGATTCGGCAAGTTTTAAAAAAAGTAAACTCAAGCCGTGGCTCAAACAAATG
>JAYTAC010000014.1:0-2226 GCA_043737755.1 Spirosoma sp. | reverse complement strand
GCCGGTGCTGATTATATCCCTGATTTTCCGCAAACAGGAATACGGTGTCCTCAATCCTTAAACCAAACCAACCATGAACAATGTGATCTCCCCCGCCCGCACTGCCCTGAAATGGGGTGCTATTCTCGGCATTGCGCTGATTATCCTTTCATTAGCCATGTATCTCACCGACAGTGTCGGCAACAGCAGTCTCGGTTTCATCTCCTTCGCGCTCAGCATTGCCGGTCTGGTGCTGGCCATGCGCGACTACCGGACGCTCAATGGCGGGTACATGAGTTACGGCGAGGGCCTGAGCGTGGGTACGCTGACATCGGCCGTGTCGGGTCTGCTATCGGCCATGTTTTCGGTGTTTTATACGACCGTCATCGACACGGGGGCGATGACCCGGATGGTGGAGCGGCAGCGGGAGCAATTAGAAGACAGCGGGGCGTCCGATGATGTGATCGAGCAGCAAATCAGCATTGTCGAGATGTTTCAAAGCCCCGGCCTGTCGTTTGCCTTCAGCGTAATCGGGTCTGTTATTTTCGGGTTGCTGCTGTCGCTGATTATTTCGGCCATCATGCGCCGGAACAAGGCCAATCCGTTCGAGTGAGCGACCGTTCTATGCTGGCTATTTTTCGTAAAGAAATCAATCAGTTTTTCTCCTCGCCCATCGCCTACATCATCATGGGCGTGTTTCTGACGGCGGTGGGTTTGCTGCTGTGGGTATTTCCCGATACGAGTCTGCTCGACACCGGTTACGCCGACATGGGGCCGTTTTTCACCCTCACGCCCTACGTCATGCTGTTCATGGTCCCGGCCATCACCATGCGCTCCATCGCCGACGAGGTGCGGGGCGGCACCCTGGAATGGCTGTTGACTAAGCCCGTTAGCCGGTGGGGTGTTGTGGCGGGCAAGTTTGGGGCAAGCTGGCTATTAGTGGTGCTCACATTAGTGCCGACGCTGCTCTACTACGCGAGCCTTTACCAGCTTGGCGCACCGGTCGGCAACATCGACTCGGCGGGGGTGTTCGGCTCATACATCGGATTGGTGCTTTTAGCGGGTGTGCTGGTCGCCATTGGCCTGTGGGCATCGTCGCTGAACGACAATCAGGTGGTGGCCTTTGTGCTGGGCGTGTTCGTGGGTTTCCTGTTCTACGTTGGTCTGAGTGCGCTGGCGGGGCTGCTGCCGCCCGGTGGAATCGCTTATTACCTGACGTATTTTGCCCTCGACGAGCAGTACCGCGCCCTCGGCCGGGGGCTGATCGACTCCCGGAACGTGGTGTATCTGAGCAGTTTGTCCCTCTTTTTTTTGTTGCTGACCGTTAACCAGCTAAAGCGGTGAGTATCTCTCCGATGAACCGAACAAAACTGTTGCAGTACGCGGCCCTCGGCTGGACATTAATCATGTTTATTGGCTGTTCGATACCGGGCAGTGGCCTTCCTCACGCATTTACCAGCCGCGACAAGCTGCTGCACGTCGGTATTTTTCTGATCTTCGGTTTCCTCTGGCGCAGGCTCGGCTACCGGGCGTGGGTGGTGCTGCTGGCCGGGGCTGCCTACGGTATGCTGATCGAAATCTGGCAGGGCGTGATGCCCATCAACCGGTCGTTCGACCTCTACGACGCCCTCGCCGACACCGCCGGAACCGTCCTCGGCATTGGCCTGGCATGGGCGACGCGGACCGTGCTGGCAGGCCGGAACTGAGCAGGTAAGTTTATGTTCCTGGGTATCTGACCCCACCCCCGACCCCTCCCGGAATGCCGGACCACCGTCAGGGAGGGGAGTCGCCTGACTCCGAGACTGTTCCCCTCCCTGACGGGGTGGGGTCATACGCTGCATTGATTTTGTACACCTTTTCAACTGTTCCCCCCGTCGATTCGCGCTTCGATGATGCGCTGCACCTCAACGGACACGTTCGACAGGAAATCGTAGCCGGTCAGGTTCTCCAGCGCGTCGACGCTCGTGACGTAGGCCCGCCACGGTTTGTCGGCAGCTAACTGATTGTTGGGAATGTTTACGGCAATAACGCGGGTGTTCTCTGTGACAGCGAATGCGTTATCGGCACCCGTCGGCACAACCACCAAAATCTTCCAGAGCGTGGCCGGTACGGTCAGCTTGCCGCCCGCGAGGGTTGTGGCGTAGCCGTTTTGTCCGGTGCCGCCCGTGCCCGACGTACCCGCAATGATGTACACGTCGTTGCCCGCTTCCATCAGTTTTCGGCCGTACTCTTCCAGGTTTTTCCAGA
>JAYTAC010000013.1:0-5579 GCA_043737755.1 Spirosoma sp. | reverse complement strand
GTTCGTCGGTAGCCATCGGGCACCCGCCGAATCCGCGCAACGCCCCGTCGATCCGCCGGACGCCCGCCCGCACGGCCGCCCGGACTTTGCCCGCCGTTTCACCCGGCCGCGTGTGCAGGTGCGCCCCGAATTCGACCGGCGGAAACTGCCCGATCAGGGGCCGGAACAGGCTTTCAATGGCGTCGGGCGTCGACGTGCCGACCGTGTCCGACGGAGCAATGATCCGAACGCCCATCTGCACCAGCCGCTCGCTGAACTGGGCCACTATCTCGGGACTGTAGGGGTCGCCATAGGGATTGCCAAACGCCATCGACAGGTAAACGACTAATTCTCTGCCTGCTCCAACGCACAGATTCTGCATGATTTCCACCTCGCCGAACGCCTGCCCAATGGACTTATTGGTATTCCGCTGCTGAAACGTTTCGGAAACCGACAGCGGAAACCCGATGTACCGAATGGGCGCGTGTGTGATGACTTCCTCCGCCCCGCGCACGTTGGCCACGATAGCCAACAACTTCGTTTGGGTTTGGGACAGGTCCAGACCGGCGAGCACCTCAGCCGTATCACGCAGTTGCGGAATGGCTTTGGGCGAAACGAACGAGCCAAAATCGAGCGTGTCGAAGCCCACCCGCAGCAGAGCGTTGAGGTAACGAATTTTGAGGTCCGTGGGCACAAAGTGCGGCAAACCCTGCATGGCATCGCGGGGACATTCGATAAGCTTCATCGGCGGGCGCGGACGAGTTGCGGCTGACGCGACAGCACGGCCAACAGCAGCATGGCGGCTGCACAGATAGCCAATCCACCGGCTTCGCGGGCCATCTCGATATTCATACTCCGCATCCCGACCTCACTGAACAGAAATCCCTCAAAAGCCGGGGGCCACTGATACACCGCTGCCGCCACGTAAACAACGGCCATCGCAGCCAAGAACCACCACCGGGCCAGCCCGACATACGCCATCAGGCAGGCCATAGCCGCAAAGCCGTAGATCGGCACCCAGAGTTCCGGGTCGGGGTCGTTGTATTGGAAGGCCGCGAACAGCACGAACAGCAGACCGAAGATGATGGACAAGATTTTACGCATGGTTTCGACTTTCGACTATAATTCATTTACAATACTCGGCCACGGCGTTTGCCGCATCGGTATAGCCTAATTTCTGCGCTTGTTTCAGACTCAGGCAGCCGCTCTCGCCCTCGTCCTGTAGCAATTGGGCCAGCCCCAGTCCGTAGAACGCCTTACCAAACTGCGGATCAGCCTCAACAGCCTGCTGAAAATCGGTGGTGGCCCCGGCCAACTGCTTCTGCTGAAACCGGATGTTGCCCCGATTGTAGAGTGCCAGGGCGTTTTTTGGGTCCAACGTAACCGCCTGCGAAAAATCGTTCAGCGCGGGCTGAACCTGATCCTGAGCCGCAAATAACTGTCCCCGGTTGAGGTAAATCTCCGATGCCATGCGTCGGCTGGTGTCGGGAGCCAACCGGATGGCGTCGGAGTAGTCTTTGAGCGCACCAGCTAAGTCGTTTTTGGCCACTTTCAGCAGCCCCCGGTTGTAGTAGGGCCGGTAGAAATTCGGGGCTAACTTGATGGCCTGGTCATAATCCAGCGTTGCATTCCCGTAATCTTTCAGTTCGAAATAAGCAACCCCGCGCGAATTGAACGCTTCGACGTTATCGTCGTCGGCTTCGACGGCCTGGTTGAGCACCTGCACGGCTTCCCGAAATTTGCCCGCCCGGAGGTATGTCCGCCCCTGTTCAACGTACCGATCCGACGATTCACAGGCACTGATACTGAACAAAATACACCCCATAATCACTGCTGAACGCTTCATAGCCTGCCGTTTTCGAATCAAAGGTACGGGCGAAATTTGGTCGTTTGCTTAATAGTTGCGTAACTTTGATCCGGCAAATCGGTGCTACCAGCTCCTGCTGAATCCCCCAGGTCTTGACCGAAGCAAGGGTAGGTGGTCGTAGCGGTGAGACATTGATTTGCCATTTTTTATTCCCGGTCGGTCTGTTTTGATTCCGCGTCAGTTACCCCGCCTTTTTTACCGGTTTGTCTGTTTTAGCCGTGTCAGACCGCTACATTCTCAGTCTCCCGAATGGACCTGCCCGCTCAACTGACCGTATCCTACCGCGACACGTTCCACGAGACTCCCCTGCTCATCTGCTCCCCCGGCCGCGTCAACCTCATCGGCGAACACACCGATTACAACGAAGGATTCGTGCTGCCGGCCGCCATCGACAAAGCCATATACCTCGCCGTTGGGCCGCGCCCCGACAACGCCGTACACCTCATTGCCCACGACCTTCAGGAAACTTACGCGGGTTCACTCGATGACCTCGCTCCTACCCACACCTGGGCCGATTATCTGCTTGGCGTAGTGGCGCAGTTGCGGTTGGCGGGTCGTCCGGTGGGCGGGTTCAACTGCGTCTTCGGCGGCACCGTTCCGCTGGGCGCAGGTTTGTCGTCGTCGGCTGCCATTGAAAACGGCATTGGCTTCGCCCTCAACGAATTGTATCACCTCGGACTCGACCGGATCACGCTGCTCAAACTCTCGCAGCGGGCCGAAAACGAGTTTGTCGGGGCCAAAGTCGGTATCATGGACATGTTTGCCAGCATGATGGGCCGCGCCGGGCACGTGATCAAACTCGACTGCCGCTCCCTCGACTACGCCTACGCCCCCCTGCGCATGGACGGCATCCGCATTGTGCTCTGCGACAGCCGGGTGAAGCATTCGCTCGTGGTTTCGGAATACAACACGCGCCGGGCCGAGTGCGAGTCGGGTGTTCGGTTCCTGAAGACGTTTTACCCCGCCATCAACAGCCTGCGCGACGTGACGATGGACATGCTCGACGGGCACCTGCGCGACACGAACCCACTCCTTTACCGCCGGTGCGCCTACGTGGTGCAGGAGAACGAGCGGGTGCTTAACGGCGTGGCCGCGCTCGAAGCGGGCGACGTCGACGCCTTCGGGCAACTGATGTACGGGTCGCACGAGGGCCTGAGCCGTATGTATGATGTAAGCTGCCCCGAATTGGATATGCTGGTCGATATTGCCCGTCATCTGCCCGGTGTGGCGGGTGCCCGCATGATGGGCGGGGGCTTCGGCGGCTGCACCATCAATTTAGTGCGGGAGGAGAACGCAGACGCGTTTATGACCGTGGTCACGAAACAATATAAAGCCGGTAGTGGTAAAGATACCTACATTCACGTCTGTAAAATCGAGGACGGAACGCACATAATTAACACAGATCAACCATGAAATTTTTCATTGACACGGCTAATTTAGCCGACATTCGCGAGGCTCAGGACATGGGCGTTCTCGACGGCGTAACGACTAACCCGTCGCTGATGGCCAAAGAAGGCATCACCGGTAAAGACAACATCATGCGGCATTATAAGCAGATTTGCGAGATTGTCGATGGAGATATCAGTGCCGAAGTCATTTCGATCAAGTACGAGGAAATGATTAGGGAAGGTGAAGAGTTGGCCGAACTCGACGAGAATATTGTGGTGAAAGTGCCCATGACCGGCGACGGCGTGAAGGCCATCAAATACTTCTCCGAAAAAGGCATCCGCACCAACTGCACCCTGATTTTTTCGGCCGGGCAGGCACTGCTGGCGGCTAAAGCAGGAGCCACTTACGTGTCGCCGTTCGTGGGTCGGTTGGACGACATCTCGACCGACGGTATGGCCCTGATTGAGCAGATCGTGACGATTTTCACCAACTACGGCTACGATACCGAAGTGCTGGCCGCGTCGGTGCGCCACCCGATGCACGTGATTCAGTGCGCCGAGATCGGGGCCGACGTGATCACTGCCCCCTTAAGCGTTATCAAGTCGCTGCTCAATCACCCCCTCACCGACAGCGGGTTGGCCAAATTCCTGTCCGACCACGAGAAAGCAAATCTGCCAGTGAAGAAATAAAATAGTTGATGAGTTAGTCAGTCGATGAGTAGCTCATTCGTCAGCCACTCACCGACTGACCGACTCACTAACTGATTGACTGACTTCCATGTTCTCCACCGAACCCGTTCTCACGCTCGACCACGCCGACATCTACCAGGGCCAGAAATTGGTGCTGGGTGATGTTTCGTTTCAGATCAACAAGGGTGAGTTTGCCTACCTAATCGGGCGCACAGGCAGCGGCAAGTCATCGCTGCTCAAAATCCTCTACGCCGACCTGTACCTCCGAAACGGCAAAGGTGCGGTGGCGGGCTACCCCCTCGATGCCCTTAAACCCCGCGACGTGCCGCAGCTACGCCGAAAAATCGGCATCGTCTTCCAGGATTTTCAACTGTTTTTCGACCGCTCGGTAGAAGACAACCTGAAGTTCGTGCTGAAAGCCACCGGCTGGAAAGATAAAACCGAGATGAATAACCGCATTGCCGACGTGCTGATGCAGGTGGGGCTGGGAACGGCCCAGAAAAAGATGCCCCACCAACTGTCGGGGGGTGAGCAGCAGCGGGTGGTGGTGGCCCGCGCCATGCTCAACGAACCCCAAATTCTGATTGCCGATGAACCCACCGGCAACCTCGACCCGGCCGTGTCGGACCAGATCATGAAGGTGTTTCAGGCCATCAACAACGCGGGTACGGCCGTGCTGATGGCGACCCACAACTACGACCTGCTCAACAAATACCCCGCCCGTGTGTTGCGCTGCCAGGACGGTCAGGTGATTGAGCTACTGGGTTAGGAAGGGGGACTTTCTTCGGCCAGATTCAGAATTTTATCCCGCCCCCGGTGTCGGGATAATTATTTTTCGGGCATCGTCGGCACACCCGTAGTTTACGAATCGATCAATTCATAGTTTTACAAGCGGTTGTGAATCAGTGGCTACGGCTAACCGGCTCTGAACCGAACCTGACATTGTCGGGAATCTCCGTGACTTGTAAACGCGCGTATTGTGAATCGCTATTGCGGCACCCTCTTCATTGGCAGTCGGCTCATTAGTTCGTTTCTGCTCGTCATTATGCTGCTGGCAGGTTCGGTAGCGACAGCCCAACTCAACCGGGAGCAGTACCGGAACCTATCCGATGAAGCCCGGTTTCGCCTGACCGACCAGTACCTGATCCAACACTGGCTCGATTTTTACAACCCCCGTCAAACGGTAGCTACCGCCAATCTGACCATGATGCGCCAGGAAGCTACCGATGCCCGAACGGCTTGTCTGCTGCAATTTTTCATGTTCCGCAATCAGGCATTCGAGCGAACCAAACACGCTGAAACATCCGCCAAAGCCTTGTCCCAAATGCGCGACGTGCTGCGGTTTGCGCAGGCCAACGACTTGGTCGTTGAGGAGGGTACAAGCTGGCTGCTGCTCAGCTTAGTAACGCGCGAACACAACAGCCCGATGGACGAACGTACCCGTCGGCTTTTGGCGTATGAGGGAGCAGTGAAGGGATTGAGACGACTCGAAAGCGTGCCCGTAGCCGAATTAGCCAACTACCACGGCGGCACGTACTACCTCGATCACCACCTGATGTACATCGGTATCTACCTCTTCAGAATCGAGGAGTATGAACTGGCACTACGCATGTTCGCGCTCGGGCACCGGGCCACCGGTTCGTCGTTCGACCCGC
>JAYTAC010000012.1:0-5579 GCA_043737755.1 Spirosoma sp. | reverse complement strand
AATCCGGCCAATACGCTCGGTTCGGCGGAGGCTTCGATCACGGTATCCACGGCGGGCAGGGCGTCGAAGTCCTCTTTGCTGCGAATATCGCCGTGCAGAAACTCGATACTGGCCGCTTTCAACCGCGACAGGCTCAGTTCTGACCCGCGCCGTTTGAGATTATCGAGTGCAAAAATCTGGTAATCGGGATAATCTTTTTTGAGCGAAATGGCCAGCGACGAGCCAACGAATCCGGCCCCGCCGGTGATGAGGAGTTTCATAAATAATGATGAATGATGAATGATAGACGATGAATGATTGGCACCGGACGGCGTTCATCGTCTATCATTCATTATTATGTTGCAATACGTTTTAGTTTGACATTCTCCACCGGGCGGATGACCAGCGGTACTTTTTCGATCTTGACCGAACTGCTGTCCAGACCAAACCAGCGGTCCTCGGGCGTAGTGAAGCCTTTTACCGTGAAGTAGATGTTCATGATGAATCGCTCGCGGGCGGGCAGTTCGTTTTCAAACGACAGGAATTTCTCCAGCACCACGAACCGGAAATCGCCGATCACGTTCTGGCGGCTGAGCGATTCGTAGCGGCTCGTGATGTCCACTTCTTTGTTTTTCACCATGTCCTCGATCACCTTGCGGAAGAACAGGTTGATGCGCTGCTCCACCCGAAAACCCAGCCGGAACGTCACTTTGTAGGCATCGTCGGGGGCGATGGTGTTCACTTTGTATTCCATCGTGTAGGGATCGTCGGTGGTGTCGACGTGAACGAACCAGTAGATGTCGGCACGCTTGGGTCGTTTCTGGAAGATGGAGTAAATAATCTTCGATTCGATTTCCGACTGCCGCCCGGCGTTGCTCATGAACACTAAATGCGTGGCGTATTTGGGGATGCTGATGTCGCGGCTGAGTTCCTTGATCGACTGCGTATACTGGTCGATACGCACGTATTCGGTCAGGCGCAGCTTGATTTTGAACGCTTGCAGCCACACGTACATCACGCTGGCAATGGAGGCACCGATGAGCACCGACACCCAGCCGCCGTTGGGAAACTTGATCAGGTTGGCAACCAGAAACGACCCTTCAATGCCCAGATAAACGACTAGAAAGAGCACCACTCCCCACGCCTGGTATTTGTGGGTATACAGATAATACGAAAACAACATCGTCGTCATCAGCATCGTAATCGTGATGGCCAGCCCGTAGGCCGCTTCCATGTTGCTCGACTCGCGGAAATACAGCACCACGCCCACGCAACCCATCCAGAGCAGCAAATTCACGCTTGGCACGTAAAGTTGTCCTTTCTGAACGCTCGGATACCGGAGTCGCACTTTGGGCCAGAAGTTGAGCCGGATGGCCTCGCTGATGAGCGTAAATGAGCCGCTGATGAGGGCCTGACTGGCAATGACCGTGGCCGCCGTGGCAATGACGATGCCGATGGTCAGAAACCACTCCGGCATGACTTGGTAGAACGGCACTCGCTCGCCGAGTTTCTGGCCTTCGATGCTCAGCAGCCATGCTCCCTGCCCGAAATAATTGAGTAGCAGGGCCGCTTTGACGAATCCCCAGCTAACGCGGATGTTGGACCGCCCGCAGTGGCCCATGTCGGAGTATAGGGCTTCGGCTCCCGTCGTGCAGAGAAACACCGATCCCAGCAGCCAAAAACCGCCCGGATACTGCGTCAGCAGCCACCACGCGTAGTAGGGGTTGAGGGCCACCAAAATTCCCGGAGCCTGCAAAAGCTGCACCAGACCCAGGGTAGCCAGCATGGTGAACCAGACGAGCATAACGGGCCCGAAGGTGGTGCCCACAACACTCGTACCGAACGTCTGAATCAGGAATATTACCGTCAGGATGGCAATGACGATGGGAATGGTCTCGATGTCGGGATATATCTGCCGCAGTCCTTCAATCGCCGACGATACCGAGATGGGGGGCGTGATGATGCCGTCGGCGAGCAGAGCCGCCCCCCCGATAATGGCAGGCAGCGTGAGCCAGCGGGCGTGCCGCCGGACCAGCGCATACAAGGCGAAAATGCCGCCCTCGCCCCGGTTGTCGGCCCGCAGAATCAAAATCACGTATTTGATGGTGGTCTGGAGCGTCAGCGTCCAGAAAACGCAGGAGAGTGCCCCGCGTACAACGTCGGCCCGGATGACGTTTTCGGCTCCGATGACCGCCCGGAGCGTGTAGAGGGGCGATGTGCCGATGTCACCGTAGATGATGCCCATCGCCACCAATAAACCGGCAGCTGACACGGCATCCGAATGCTTCTTGTCTTCCATAAAGCAGGCTTTCGCCTTAGTATGTCGGGAACGGAGTAAAACGGCGCAAATATAACCGTTGTTTATGTTGGTTGAGGTGGCCCCGGTTGAAAGTTGCCCCGACTGGCACCGCCCGAAAAACCAACGGCGGGGCAACTGCGTAGATAGACGAGTGAACCTTACCCGCCGGGATGGGTTTGTAGCGATTATCCATAGTTGACGTACGTTTTCATGCCTGCTCAATCCCAGACTGCCGTCCTCCTGTTTTCGCTGCCCGCTGCGCTCAACGCTGCCCGTAAGCGGCTGACCGAACAGCGAACGGGCCGAAACGAGGCCTTTTGGGGAACGCTGCATCAACTGACCACCGCCAAAATTAAGGCCGCCGGTCTGCCGTGTGTTTCCTCCGCCAACATCATACCGGCCCCCGGCTATTCAGCATCGTTTGGCGAACAGTTGCAAACGGCGGTGTCGGCAACGCTGGCGCAGGGCTACGAGCGCGTGATCGTAATCGGCAACGACTGCCCCGATCTGCGCGTCGGTGATTTGCGGGCTGCCGCCGACGCGCTGGCAGCGGGGCAACTGCCCATTGGCCATGACCGGCGCGGGGGCGTTTTTCTGCTCGGTCTTGACCGGCGTTTTCTATCGGACGAATCAGTCCCCGGTACCCCGTCGTTCGAGACGCTCCCCTGGCAAACGAGTCAGCTTGGCGCGGCTCTGACCGATTATCTGGGTAGTGCATTCGGGTCGGTCGTTTGCCTGTCGGCGGTGCGGGCTGACTGGAACGAGCGGGCCGACGTGCGGGCGGGCGACTGGCTACGGGGTGCTTTTGCCGGGCTGGCCCACCGACTGTGGACGCTGGCAGTCCCGGTTTCCAGTTCCTTCACGTTACCTATTTTCTCCTTCTTTTCCTGTTTCGGGCGCACCGATTCGCTGCGTGGCCCGCCGGTTGCTGCCTGAGCAACCTCGTTTATTGCGCCGGGCCGCGCAGGCCGGGCCGCGTGTTTAGTATGCTGGGCCGCGTTCCGGCTCATCTTCATCAATTACCAATTCACCAATACAACCATCATGCGAAAAATTTCTCTGCTCTGGCTCCTCGTGGGCCTGTCGGCTCGGGCATTTGCCCAAACCGCCGATCTGGACGTTACCGTCCGTGAACTGACCCGTCAGCAGGCGGCCGTCGATCAAACGATTTTCCTGGAAAATTCGTCCATTGGTCTGACGCAGTCGGCCCAGACCGATGCCAACGGCAAAGTGCTGTTCCGGTCGCTGTCGCTCAACGGCACCTACCGAATTTACACCAAAGAAAACGACCAGTATCTGGAAAGTTCGGCGGAGGGCATTGACCTGCGGGCCAACTTCCGGCGGGGCGTCACGTTGTTGCTGCCGACCAAACGGGAAATTACCCTGACCGAAGTGCGGGTCAGCACGAGCGCGTCGCGGATCAACACCACCAACGCCGAAGTGTCGTCGGAACTGACCAGCAAACAGGTGGAAGAACTGCCCGTGGAAGGCCGCGACATTACGCGGGTGCTGTATCGCCTGCCCAACGTGAGTCAGGCCACGGGCTTCTACCCCGAAGCACCGAACGTGAGCATCAACGGGGCCAACGGGCTGTTCAATAATTACCTCATCGACGGCATGGATAATAACGAGCGGTTTCTGGGTGGCCAGAAATTCGCCATTCCCATCGGGTTCGCCCGCAACGTGTCGGTGCTGACCAATAACTACTCGGTGGAGTTCGGCAACACGGGCAACGGCATCATCAACATCACCAGCAAATCGGGCAGCAACCAGACGACGGGCGAGGTATTCTTGCTGTCGCGTCCCGGTGCCGTGATCGACGCCCAGACGAGCTATCCCCTGCGCGATTTGTCGGGCAATCAGGTGAAAGACGGCTTTGCGCGGTATCAGGGCGGTTTTGGCGTTGGCGGGGCGTTGGTCAAAAACCGGACGTTCTATTACCTGAACGTGGAGCATACCACCGACGTAAAAGACAACCTGCTGACGGCCCCGCTGCTGGGCGTTACTGAAACCGTGCGCGGCACCAACCGATTCACGTACATCTCGGGTAAGATCGACCAGTTCTGGAGCGACCGTTTCAAGTCGTCGGTGCGGGTGAACGTGGGGCAGGTGACCATCGGACGGCAGGCGGGTGGCCTCGCGGGCGGCAACGCATTTCCGTCAGCGGCTAACTACCAGGATCGTAATTCGGTGCTGATTGCGTCGCGGAATACGTACACGACGGAGCGGTTTGCGTCGGAGACCAACGTGCAGTACAGCAGCTTCCGCTGGAATTACGGCCGGGCCGAAAACCCCAACAGTCCGAGCGTGTCGGTGCAGGACGCAACGGGTCAGGGCGTGGCGTATCTGGGTCACCCCGGCTATTTGTTCGACTCGTACGAGAATACGGTGCAGGTGCAGCAGAAATTCTCGTTCTACCGGGGTAACCACACCTTCCGGGCGGGGGGCGAGGTGATTTCGGCCCGGCACCGGCTCTTCGGGGGCGGCAATCCCAACGGCAGCTACACCGTTCGACTGACGCCCGGCCAACTCGGTGCCCTGCGCGAACGGCGGCTGGGATCGAACCTCGCCCTGACCGACATCCCCGCTGATGCGCAGGTGCTGGGTTACTCCGTCGAACTGCGGCCCGCATCGTTCGGTACGACCCAAAACATTTTCACGGCCTACGTCGAAGACCAGATTTCGGCCGGTCCGCGCCTGAATCTGACGCTCGGCGTTCGCTATGATTATGATAATCTGAGCAGGGGAGGAGCCTCGTCCGGCGATTTCAACAACATTGCTCCCCGCGCCAGTTTCAACTACAAACTTACCGGCCGGGCGGCCCTGCGCGGGGGCGTCGGCGTGTTCTACGACAAGATTCTGTACGCGGTCTACAGCGATGCCATTCAGCAGAACAATACGAATACTGACTTCAGAACTCAGTTGCAGTATTACGTCGATAAAGGAATTATGCCCGCCAGCACCAACATCGACCGCATCACGGCCGACGGTAATCTGACCGTGGGCGGCAGTAACAACGCGGGCGTACCGATCCGGTATTTGCAGGGTCCGTCGGCGGCATCGTTTGCCGGGCAGAGTAACCTCTTCGACGGCGAACGGCGCATTCTGAACCCCAACGGCTATGCCAATCCGTACACGATTCAGTCGACGCTGGGCTACCAATATCAGGTGAGCGACAAGATGTTGCTCTACGCCGACGTAGTGTATAATGAATCGTACAACCAGTTTCGCACTACCAACCTGAACGCTCCGGTTGCCTGGGATTATCAAGTCAGTGCGCAGCGTGGCATCGCCCGGTCGA
>JAYTAC010000011.1:0-2234 GCA_043737755.1 Spirosoma sp. | reverse complement strand
CGCCCACCTGGAGCATGGACGATTACATGCAGGCTTTCAACGGTCGGCCCGTCGAGATGGGCTTCAAATACAACTCCGGCACCAACACCGACTGGCTGAACGTGGCACAACTGCGCGAACAAATTCGGGAGCACGTCGACGCTGGTTTCAACGTGTAAGTTTATTTCACTGTTTAGCTGCAACTAAACCCCAATGCCTACATTTGCGTTAAAAAAGGTGGAAGCTGTAGAGGCTGAACAAGAGGTTGACGAACTCGTGATTGACGGTATTGGTCAACTATCTGTTTTTGAGCAAACATTACGTGGGCAACACAGTCAATACGTATCTGAACTGCGAACGATGTTAACGTACATCGAATACATTGCCGATGGCAATTCCTTGCCCGACACAAAATTCAGAGATATAACACCTTCTGGCGAAAAAGTCAAGGAGTACGAGTTCAAGTCGAAGCATCTGCGTGTTTATGCCATCAAGAAAGCGAATGGTAAGCTAATCATGCTTGGCGGCTTGAAGACAACACAGAAAGGTGACTTCAAGCGTTTTCGCTCACTAAAAACACAATATTTAAATTCACTTTGATTATGACACGTAATGAACTTATGGGCAGTCGAGAATACTGGATCGCTAAGATTCAACTTGATCTGTTCAATCAAATAGAAAAATATGTTGCGGCAAATCAAATGTCGCGAACTCAACTGGCAGAAAAACTCGGGGTTACTAAAGGGTATGTTTCTCAAATTCTCAACGGTGATTTTGACCATAAAATCAGCAAATTGGTTGATTTAGCACTGGCAGTTGGTAAAATACCCCAAATTACTTACGTGGATTTAGAAGAATTTGTTGTTGCAGAAAATTGTCACATCATTACTCCCCAACACGCATTTAAAGCGGTGATTCGAGGAGATCACATTCAGAATTTACCTTTTGTAGGTAACGAAGACTACTATCAGAAAATTAAACCACTAACTGCATAGCGTCGCTTTATGAAAGGGCATGTTGATTTGAGAATTGATTCCATTCGTGATGTGGAATTCTTCCTGCTTGGTTCGACCGATATAAACCTGGCTCAACTCGGTATACAAGTTGAAGGCCGAGATATGATTGCGCATGGGCATTCCAAAACAGTTACCATCACCACTGAAGTTAAATATGTCCTTAATCATGAGACAGATAATTCCCTGTTGGTCCTGAGGTATCTGAATGAGATGACATTTTACATTGATAATTTTGACGAGAACTTCAGATTAGAGAATGAAAGATATGTGTTTGACAAAAATCTTGCTCGTTTCCTTCTGGATATAATTACGCCAACAATTCGAGGCATTTTATTTGGCAAAACTGCTGGTACTGGTTTAGCCAAATGCTATTTGCCTGTCATTCGAGCGGATCAGTTACTTGATAATGTACAACAAGTATAGTGGAACATAATAATCCAATCCCCTACGGACGTCAGCACATTACGGACGACGACATTGCAGCCGTAACGGAGGTGCTGCGCGGCCCGTTTCTGACGCAGGGACCGCACATTGTTGCCTTTGAAGCCGCTTTTGCCAACTACATCGGGTGCCGGTACGCTGTGGCCGTAGCCAACGGTACGGCCGCGCTGCATTTGTGCTGCATGGCCCTGGGTGTGCAACCCGGCACACGAGTCATCACCACGCCCATTACGTTTTCAGCTTCGGCCAACTGCGTTCGCTACTGCGGGGGCGAGGTTTATTTCGCCGACATCGACCCAACCACGGCTCTGCTCGACATTAGTGCGGTACGAGAACTGATCGAGAGGCATCCGAAAGGTTATTTTTCGGGCATTATTCCAGTCGATTTCGCGGGCTATCCCGTCGATCTGGTAGCCTTTCGCGCATTAGCCGACGAACATGGTTTGTGGCTGCTACAAGATAGTTGCCACTCGCCGGGCGGTTCGTTCGTGGATTCAGTTGGAGTCGAGCACCGCTGTGGCGACGGATCATTGGCTGATCTGGCCATTTTTAGTTTTCACCCCGTCAAGCACATCGCGGCCGGGGAAGGCGGTATGGTCACTACGAACGACGAAACGCTTTACAAACACCTGTTGCGGCTCCGAACGCACGGCATTACCAACAAACCCGACGACCTGACGGAGTTTCATCCCGGCGATCCCGAACGCGGGGGCTGGTACATGGAATTGCAGGAATTAGGCTATAACTACCGCCTGACCGATTTTCAGGCCGCGCTGGGAATGAGTCAGTTGGCCCGCG
>JAYTAC010000010.1:0-2235 GCA_043737755.1 Spirosoma sp. | reverse complement strand
AGGCCGACAACCAGACCGCCCTCAGCGACTACGTGCAGGGCCGCACGACCGACGACGAACTGACCAAGCAGGCCCGGCTGTGGCCCAACTTCGACACCGACTACAAGCCCCTTGTCGATCTGGCCCGCGACCAGAAAATCCCGTTCATTGCCACCAACGTGCCCCGCCGGTACGCCAGTTTAGTAGCCCGCAGTGGCTTAGCCGCCCTCGACACGCTGCCCGAATCCGTCAAACGCCAGATGGCTCCGCTGCCCCTCACCGTCGACCTGACGCTGCCCGGCTACCAGGCCATGCTGGAGATGATGGGATCAGCACACGGCGGATCGGCTGACGCGAAGCAGCCCAATCCGCACGGTGACAACAGCGACGCCGTTCAGAGTAGCCCGGCCGCTAATTTCGCCCGCGCCCAGGCCATCAAAGACGCAACGATGGCCCATTTCATCCTGCAAAACCTGAAACCGGGCCAAACCGCGTTGCATTTCAATGGGGACTACCATTCCAAAAACTTCGAGGGTATCGTGTGGTATCTGCGCAAAGAGCGGCCCGGTCTGAAAATCGTGACGCTGTCATCGGTCGAGTTAGCCGACCCCGACAAACCGGCCGGTGAGAACCGCAACCTCGGCGATTTCGTGCTTGCCATCCCCGCCGACATGACCAAGACGTACTGAACACTCACACCGTCCATTCCTTTGGCAAGGCTAACTGCCGAGCGTAATGAACCGAAGATTCACGGCAATGCTCCCTGTCGGCCATCGAGTATATTCAGGATGATGATCTCCTGTGCCGACACCGTGTAATAAATCATATTGTGCGGTTGTAACGGCAGCTTACGAACAGCCGTCAAGGAGTCCAATCGACGTCTGATGAAGGGCATTTTCTCCAGAATACGCAATTTATCATCAATAGTGTCGGTGAACCGTTCGGCTACAGTGAAGCCGAACGCATCCAACAAATACAAAGCAATGAGCCGGTAGTTTTCTTTGGCTTCATCCGACCAGACTATTGTGTAATCCATCGCTTTGCCTCTTCAGCCACTTCATTGTGAGTCGTTAACCGCCCCATTTTCACCGACGACGGAGCTGCTTCTAATTGGGCGAGCAGTTCGGGGGTTTCAGTGAATATGTTCGTCCGCTGGCTGACAAACTCACTCACGGTCAGGAGCAAATCCTGAACGTCCTGCGGGTCTTGAAGACGGTCGATTTGCTGATGAAGAATTGATTTAAGGTCGGCGGTAGCCATATGCAGTCGGTTTTTATCAAATATACACCGTAACACTTATACCATCCATTCCTTCGGCAGGCTTAACTGCCGGGCGTAGTGAGCGGGGGCGTTGGCGTGTATCCAGCCCAGCAGCTTGTTGATGTCGTCGGCGAATTCGACGTGGTAGTCGGGGTCGAGCTTGGCGGCTTTTTTGAGCATCTGGTCGGTTCGTTTGGCGATGTACTCGGCGCACTTGTCGGAGCGGGAATTGTACTTGTGCAGCAGGTGGGCGTTGTGGTCGTAAAACGTGTTGAGCATGTACAGCATCAGTTCAACTTCGCCGTATTTGTCTTTCGTCACCTTCATGTGGCGGCTGATGTAGCCGCTCACCGTCCGCATGTCCATCATCAGCCAGCCGGGAGTGTCGGCGTTGAGGACGGCCGTCCGGCGGATAAACGCCCGGATCAGCTCGCGCCGGTCGTCGACGGTCTGGCCCCGCTCAACGAGGTCGAACTGTAATTTCTCGGTCAGCGTCGCGTCTTTGGCAATCAGCCGGAGCAGCAGTTTATCTTTTTCCACGCCCGGCATTCGGACAATGGCTTGCTTGAGGTCGGAGTCGAGGGCAGGCATGAGGGAATGATGAATGAGGGAATGATGAATGCATCTACCGGGTACTTTTCGCCGATATGATGATGCTGCGAATCAGTTTAAGCAATTCGCCCGCATCCCGGTGAATGCTGTCAAATTCAGTTGCCGAAAGGTAATCTGTCTCTCTTAGCAACTCAAACCAGTACATCGTCTCGTCAATTTCCTTCTGGGCGACGCCCATTTTGTGAATAAAGTCTGCTTTATTCTCTGCGTTATCGGCTTCCCGGACATTGGCCCCGACTGACGTGCCGGAGCGGAGCATCTGTTTGCTCAACACGTATTCTCTCTTACTAAGTACTTAGACAGATTTATTTAGTAAATGTGGTACCTTTGGTCTATGCGTCAACGATTTGCCAATTTGACCCCTGATGAAGTCGCTACTTTACA
>JAYTAC010000009.1:0-2237 GCA_043737755.1 Spirosoma sp. | reverse complement strand
CTTCGTTGAACGCCGTGTTGACCGGCCCGCCAATGTTGACCGGCTCGTGCCAGTCCCCGGCCGCGTTGAGGTCGCTGCGCCAGATGTCGCGTCGCCCTTTGCCGCCCGGTCGGTCCGAGATAAAATACAGCCGACGCCCATCCGCTGACAGCGATGGCTGCGACTCGTAGTAGCGGGTGTTGACGGCGGAGCCGAGGTTTTCGGGCGTCGACCAGTCGGAGCCGGTTTTGCGGCTTAGGTACAGATCACAGCTACCGAATCCTTTGCGGCCCTGGCAGGCGGTGAACACGATCATACGCCCGTCGGCCGACAGACTGGCCGTGCCTTCGTTGTCGGTGGTGTTGATGCCGGGCGAGAGCGACACGGGCGGGGACCAGCTTTCGCCGTTGTAGGTAGCCACCATCAAATCCTCGTCGCCTTCGGCTTTCAGGGCGGTAAACACTAATGTCTGTTCGTCGGGGGTGAGGACGGGAAAGTACTGCGAAGGCGTTGTTTGGAGCACCGCCGACAGTGGCTTGGGATCGACCGGCTGCGGGTGCTGCACGGCTTCCTGTCCAAAGCGGGCCGACTCGATCTGCCGCGCAATTCGCTGTCCCTGGGATGATTGTGGGGCAAACAGCGTCTGGAATTTTTCGAGACAGGGGAGGGCTTCACCGTAGCGACCGAGCCGCAACAACGTACTGCTCAGCGACTGATAAGCTACCCCGGACGCCGGGCTGTCGGGCTGGAGCCGGATGGCGTTGCGGTAAGCGGTCAGGGCCGGATCGTAGCGTTTGGTGAACTCGTACAACTGACCGAGTTTCAGGTAGGCATCCACAAAGTTGGGGTCCTGTTTGACGGCTTGCTCCATGAACGGAATAGCCTCGGTCGCTTTGCGCTCACTAAATAGCCGGATGGACTGGGCGTAGAGTTCACGGGCTTTCGTGTCCTGCCCAAAGCAGGTATCAGTTATCAGTAAACAGTAACCAGTTATCAACAGGCAAAGAACAGTAACTCGCAACACTAACGACTGCTTGCTACTTACTGATAACTGTTCACTGATAACTGATAACTGCCCTATGGAATGTCCATGTACTTGTGCGTCTGTAACGAAATCTGCCATTGCGGATGGTCTTTAACGTATTCAACGATGCGGGGCAGCATTTCATTGGAACGGCTCCATTCGGTTTGCAAAAACAGTTGGCAACCGGGCCGCAGATGGGGCACGAACGACTCGGCGAAGGCAAAATCGGACTGGTTGTAGATGATGACTTTCAACTCGTCGGCCCGCTCGAAAATGGCGGGATTGGGTTTTTTGAATTTCTTGGGCGAAAAGCAGACCCAGTCCCACGAACCCGTCACTTGCTGGCACACGCCCGACGTTTCGATGTTGGTCCGAAAGCCCACCGTTTGCAGGGCATCGGTCAGGCCGGTGAGGTCGTGCATGAGCGGTTCTCCGCCCGTGATGACCGCCATCCGACCGGGGTGCTGCATCGCCCCCGACACGATGGCGTCGATGGTTCGTTTGGGGTGCGCATCGGCGTCCCATGATTCTTTCACGTCGCACCAGTGGCAACCCACGTCGCAGCCGCCGAGCCGGATAAAGTAAGCCGCCCGACCTGAATGCGCCCCTTCACCCTGAATGGTGTAAAACGACTCCATCACGGGTAGCATGACGGTCTTTACGAGCGGTTGTTTCTGTTCCAAAAGCATAAACAAAGATACGAATTTACGGACTTGCGAATTTCCAGACCTGCAAGAACCGTATCGGCGGACCGTACGCGCCGATGCGTCGGTCCGACCCGGTTTAAAAAACCTTGCAGGTCTTGCGATCTTGCGAAATAGTTATTTTTGCCCTCATGCTCCAACCGCTCCGCGCCTTTCTAAACCGTCCCCTCGCCGAAGACTTCAGCGTCGGGAATCACCTGCCATTGGCGTTGCAGGCTGGTGTGTACGTTTTTCTGTTTGTGTGTTTGCTGAACGGAACCTTCGGTGACCTTGGCGGTATGGGCGTCGTGGCGGGGCTTTCGGTGGGTATGATCGTCGTTGTTCTGATGGCCAACGTAGTTGTTCCCAAACTATGGCCCGCATTCTACGACGAAGACCGCTGGACCGTGGGGCGGCACATCCCTCACACGCTCTCTGTGCTTTTTGGTATCAGTTGCAGCAATCAGCTTATTTTGGGAATGTTCAATGCTGGAGGGCCGACGTTCGGGCAGATGTATCTGATGGTAACACTCATCGGCTTTTTTCCCATT
>JAYTAC010000008.1:0-5587 GCA_043737755.1 Spirosoma sp. | reverse complement strand
TCGACAGCCAGCCGGTGTCAGCTTGGTCTTACGCAGAGGGTAAATCAATCAACGGTAAGACAGTAATCATTCAAGTTGCCCAGCCGTATCAACTCCGGAAGCCCAATCCAAAAGTAGCCGTTCTGATCGGTCCTGCCACGGCCAGTTCGGGAGAGGCAGCTACCTTAGCATTTGTTGGACGGCCGCAAACGCGATTATTTGGCAGTTCGAGTTGTGGGCTGTCAACCGCTAACCAGACTTACACATTGTCGGGCGGATACCAGATTTATTTGACTGTTGCTTTTATGGGCGACCGTACGGGGAAGGCGTATGGTAAAGAGATTGTGCCGGACGTGTTAACGACCAACGAGACAACCGTCGGGGAAGCGGCCAAATGGATTAGGGAATAGTACTTTGCAACACTTATTTTTTCTAAACCAAGAAAATGACAACAGGCATGATGCGCGAGGACGCGCTCAAGGGTAAAACCATTATTGTCACGGGCGGAGGCACGGGCCTCGGCAAATCCATCAGCCGCTACCTGCTCGAACTGGGAGCTAACGTCACCATTTGCAGCCGCCGTCAGGCCGTCATCGACGAAACGGCGAAGGAGTTGATGGCCGCGACCGGCGGACAGATGCTCGCCGTTCAGTGCGATGTTCGCAACCCGATGGAGATCGAGAACGTGCTGGCCGAAACCATTGCCAAATTCGGGCGGGTCGATGGCTTGCTGAACAACTCAGCGGGTAATTTCATCAGTCCTACCGAGCGGCTGTCCTACAAAGCCTTCGATACCATCGTGGACATTGTGCTCCGCGGCACGTACTACTTCACGCTGGCAGTGGGTAAATACTGGATCGAAAACAAAATCAAAGGTACGGTGCTGAACATCTCCACGACTTATGCCACGACCGGTTCGGGCTACGTGGTGCCGAGTGCGGTGGCCAAAGGCGGTGCCCTGATTCTGGTCAAATCATTGGCGGCTGAGTGGGGCAAATACGGCATCCGGCTCAACGCCATCGCGCCCGGTCCGTTCCCCACCAAAGGCGCGTGGGACCGGCTCTTTCCCGAACCGTTGGCCAGCATGATGGACCCCACGAGCCGCATCCCGCTAAAACGAGTCGGTGAGCACGGCGAATTGGCGAACCTCGCGGCTTTCCTGCTGTCGGATTATTCGGGCTACATCACCGGCGAGAGCATCACCATCGACGGGGGCGAAGTGCTGGGGGCGGGTGAGTTTAACCACCTCGAAATCGTCACGCCCGAGCAGTGGGACATGATCGGCGAGACCATCAAGCAAGCTAACCGCGCCAGCAAGAAAGAAGGGCAATCGTAGAGACCGCACCGGCGGACCGGCGACCCTTCGCGTCTGTCGCCGGACGGTTTTGCTGACGCACAGAAGACGCAACATATTGCGTCTCTACATTCCCTCTTTCAACATCTCTACCACCATCGTCAACTCATTGACCGTGGTTTCGGGGTTGCCGTTGTAGCCGATGGCGCGATACCGAACGCGGCCTTTGGCGTCGATCACGACTTTGGTAGGGATGCCCTCTACTTTGTACGCATTGGCCACGCGCTGACTGCCGTCGAGGGGGACCACAAACGGATACGTATGCTTCGCCATGAAGTTGTGAACGCGCTGTACGGGTCCGCCCTCGCGGGTGTTCACGAACAGAAACCGCACGTTCGGGTCGTTCTGAAAGCGCGACTGTGCCTGCTGCATGGCCGGAAACGACGCGATGCACGGTCCGCACCAGGTTGCCCAGAAATCCAGCACGACGACTTTTCCTTTCATCGCCGAGGATGAGATGGTGCGTCCCTGCAAGTCGGTCAACGAGAAGGCCGGGGCGGGTTCGTTGATGAGTGCCTTCCGCAGTTCATCGCGCTGTTCGGTGCGCAGGTCGGCTTCGAGGTCGGTCAGGTAAGCGGTGGCGGTGGTCGTAGTTTGGCCGGACTGTTTGGCGTACCAGTCGCGGAGGGCGGTTTTCAGACGGGGCGTTGCCTTGCCAACCTGAACAGCAGCTTCGGCCATTGGCTGAGCGTCGGTGGCGTGGTTGGTACGCAGGGCGCAGAGGTAGTACCGCTCGATCACGCGCGGGTCGCTGCCGTCCACGTCGTCGGGGTTCATAAACGACTGGTAAGCTGCGTAGGCTTCGGCGTGTTTGTCCTGTTGCTCCAGCGTTCGGGCGAGGGTATTCATCAACTGTCGCTGCCGGGATTGCTGTTCGTCGGCCCGGTTGCCCGGTACGTTTGCCGATTTGGGCTGTGTCTTCAGCACCGTCATCGCCTTGCCAACTAATTTCTCCGCTTCGGGCAGCGACCGCTTTTCGTCGGCCAACTGAAACGCTATCGCGTTCAGCATCAGCACGTCGACGTACGTAGCCGGTTGTGGTTCAATGAATGTCACCAATCCCCGGATGTCATTGTTTTTAAAGTAGCCGTCGGCCATGTTCGTCACCAACAGGGGCAGATAGGACGAGCCGGGAAACTCAGTGACAAATGCCTGATACAGTGCTTTTCGGCGGGTCCAGTCGGGTTGGCTGCGAATGGCGGCAGCGCGGTCTTTCTGCACCAATGAACCGGCCGGGTCCAGCGTTTTCATCCGTTCGCGCTGGGCGTTGGCGTTGGCAAAATCACCCATGCTTTCGTAGAGTTGGGCCGCTGCGGTCAGTTCAGCGGCCGTCGGCGTGGGGCGCGACACTATGTACGATTCGATACCCGCTTTGACCTTCGGCCCGTAGCCCGGTTTCTTCTGGCGGACTTGTGCCGCGAGGTAGTCTGACCAGTAGAGGGGTCGCAAGTCGGGATTGTTCATCAGCTCCTGCTCATACAGGGCGATCACCCGGCCGGGGTCCGGGCGGCCCCCCAGTTCCGACGAAAAGCCGGACCTTGTGAACACCGATGCCTGCCCGCCCGTGGCGTGGGGCACGGGTTTGCCCGTGGCGTCGGTAACCGGAATGACGTAAAGCAGGTTGCTGTTTGAATCGGTACGCTTCGGTTGTTTGCTGTTGCGGAACAGCAGCATCGTACCGGCTACGTCTCTTTTAGGGATGTACAACTCACCCACGAAATCGCTGCCCTGCCGCACCAGCGTGACGGTAGACGGGCGGCTCAGGTGCATCATGGCGGGTGCTCCGTAGCGGACAAATCGCCCTTCGATGGTAGTGTCGGTGGCGAGGGTTCCCTGGGGCGTGTAAGTGAACGAGACCGTCTGCCCAACCTGCGGTTTGTCGGGCGAGTAGCGGAATTGAGCCACTGCCGGAAGGGAAAGGATTGTGGAAAAGAGAATCAGGTACAGGTTCTTTTTCATGACGTGGCTGCTTTTCGCAGCAGGTTCAGGGGAATACAGGAACGTCTTTTTGAAAGCATTGTGAAAATAAGACAAATTTTTCTCATAAAATTTACTTTTCTTGGAAAAGTATATGTTTGTACAGCAAAAAAATAGCTATACTCCACGATTAAAAATGACTACTATTCGCAGGAAACCCACGGCCCGTATGACTTGTATGATCTGGGCGATTTTCAACTCGAAGAAGGCGGAACGATCCCCGACTGCCAGCTTGCCTATGCCACGTTCGGCGAACTGAACGCGAACAAAGATAACGCCATCCTGATGACCACCTGGTATTCGGGCACCAGCAAGATTATGGAGCAGGTGTACATGGGCAAAGGACGGGCCATCGACCCCGACAAACACTTTATCGTCATCGTCAACCAGATTGGCAATGGCCTCTCGACTTCGCCCCACAACACGTCGGGACCCGTGAGCGGACCGGATTTTCCACACGTCCGCATCGGCGACGACGTCCGTGCCCAGCACCAGTTGCTGACCGAGAAATTTGGTCTTGACTCGCTGGCCTTGGTCGTGGGTGGATCGATGGGGGCGCAGCAAACGTGGGAGTGGGCCGTGCGCTACCCCGACATGGTGAAACGGGCGGCTCCCATTGCCGGAACGGCCAAAAATACCGACCACGATTTTCTGTACACCACCACGCTCAACGAGGCCATCATGACGGACCCGGCCTGGGCGGGCGGCCATTACACGGACCCTCATGCCGTAGATAAGGGCCTGCGCCGACAGGCTGATTTGTGGACGGTGATGGGCTACAGTACCGACGCTTTCAAGCGAGAGATGTACCGCGATCTGGGTTTTGCTTCCTTCGAGGAGTTTCGCGTGGGCTTCACGCAGGGGTATTTTGCGCCGATGGACCCCAACGACCTGCTGACGTTAGCCTGGAAATGGCAGTGCGGTGACGTCAGCCGCTTAGCCAGCGGAAACCTCGGAGAAGCACTGGGGCGCATCAAAGCCAAAGTGTTCGTGATGCCCATCGACAAAGACATGTTCTTTCCCCCGGCAGACTGCGAATTTGAACAGAAGATGACCCCCAACAGTGAGTTCAGAGTCGTTCATACGGATTGGGGGCATCTGGGTCTGTTCGGTCTGGAGCCGGATTACGTGGTGCAAATCGATAAATACCTCGGCGAGTTGCTGGCCATACCTGTGTAGAGAAAGGGTCTGATTACGGTACGAATCAATTGACCGAAAGGCTGCGCTGACCATCCGATAACGATGGATGACGCAGCCTTTCGCTATGCTACACCGCTACCGGCTCTGGCTTCGGCACCGATTTCGACACCGCCCACAGGCCCGCATACGCGAACAGACCATTGAGCAGCAATCGCTCGAAACCGAACTGATAGCCCCCGAACCAGGCCGCCGAATTCTCGTTGACGATGTAGGTCAGCACCGGCGAGGCTAAGCAGATGAACGGCACGGCGCGGTCCAGCACCGGGCGTTTGTTGAACATCCCGAAGGCATACAACCCCAGCAGCGGCCCGTAGGTGTAGCCCGCAATGTCGAACACCGCCGTGATAACCTCCTTGCTGTTAACTTGCCGGAAGATCAGAATCACGACGTAGAACAAGAGCGAAAAGCCGATGTGAACGACGTGCTTGATGCGCGACCGCTCGACTTCGGGTCGCTTTTCGACGTTCATAAAGTCGATGCAGAACGAAGTCGTCAGGGCTGTCAGGGCGGAGTCGGCACTGGCGTAGGTGGCAGCCGTGATACCCAGCAGAAACGTGATGGCGACGACCAGACCGAGGTGATTGAGGGCCAGCAGCGGGTACAGATCGTCGGTGCGGGCGGGGATGGCGATGCCTTCGCGCTGCGCAAACAGGTACAGCAACACGCCGAGCGACAGGAACAGGAAGTTGACGACGACGAGCGTGATGGTGAACCAGAACATATTCTTCTGGGCTTCGCCGATGTTTTTGCAGGTCAGGTTCTTTTGCATCAAATCCTGGTCCAGTCCCGTCATGACGATGGCGATGAACGCGCCCGAAATGAACTGCTTATAGAAATTCTTGGGGTCGTTCTTGTCCCAGAAGAAAATCTGCGCGTTGGGATCGTCCTGCACCGTTTGCACAAGCTGCCCGAACGACAGGCCCAGTTCCTGCGCAATCAGGACGATGGTGAGCACAACGGCCGTGATGAGAAAAATGGTCTGGAGCGAGTCGGTCAGGATAATGGTTTTCACGCCCCCTTTGAACGTATACGCCCAAATCAGCCCAATCGTAATCAGCACCGACACCTCAAAGGGAA
>JAYTAC010000007.1:0-2239 GCA_043737755.1 Spirosoma sp. | reverse complement strand
AAAAAACCCGGTCAGAACGCCTGATCGGGTTTTTGATTTCAATAATTCGTGGTTAGAGCGTGCGCTTCACTTCTTTCAACTCGAAACTTTCGATGACGTCACCTACTTCGATGTCGTTGAAGTTTTTGATGCTCAAACCGCATTCGTAGCCGAACTTAACCTCGCTCACATCGTCTTTGAAGCGTTTCAGCGCACTGATTTCGCCCGTGTGAACAACAATGAAGTCGCGGATAATACGGATTTTGTTATTTCGTTTGATGTTGCCTTCCGTTACGTAACAACCGGCGACCGTACCAATCTTGGTGATTTTGAACACGTCGCGTACTTCGATGTTACCAACGATTATTTCTTCAACGGTTGGGGCTAACAGGCCTTCCATTGCGTCCCTGATTTCGTTGATCGCGTCGTAGATGATCGAGTAGAACCGGAGTTCGATCTGCTCCTGATCGGCTAATTTGCGGGCACTCGCTGACGGACGAACCTGGAAACCAACCACAACGGCATCGGAAGCCGAGGCCAGCAACACGTCCGATTCCGAAATCTGTCCAACGGCTTTGTGAATGATGTTGACCTGAATTTCTTCCGTCGATAGTTGCAGGAGCGAATCCGACAGGGCTTCGACCGAGCCATCCACGTCACCTTTCACAATCACGTTCAGTTCTTTGAACGTACCGATTGCCTTTCGGCGACCGATCTCTTCGAGCGTGATGTGCTTGCGGGTACGCAGTGTTTGTTCACGCAGCAGTTGCTCTCGTTTGTTCGCAATTTCGCGGGCTTCGCGCTCCGTTTCCATTACGTTGAACTTGTCACCTGCTTGTGGAGCACCCGGCAAGCCCAGAATCTGCACCGGTTGGGCCGGGCCTGCTTCTTTGATGCGCTCACCCCGGTCGTTGGTCATGGCCCGGATGCGACCGTAGTGCGCCCCAACGAGCATGATGTCGCCCTGACGCAGTGTACCATTCTCAACCAGAACCGTCGATATGTAACCCCGCCCTTTGTCGAGGGAGGCTTCGATGACGGTGCCCAGTGCCCGGCGGTCCGGGTTCGCTTTGAGTTCCATCAGCTCGGCTTCGAGAAGTACCTTTTCGAGTAGATCATCGACACCCAGACCCGACTTTGAGGAGATTTCCTGCGCCTGGTATTTACCCCCCCATTCTTCAACGAGCATATTCATGGAGGCTAACTCCTGTCGAATTTTCTCGGTGTCGGCTCCTGCTTTGTCTACCTTTGAGAAGGCGAACACAATGGGAACACCTGCTACCTGTGCGTGGTTGATGGCCTCGCGCGTTTGCGGCATGATGCTGTCGTCGGCCGCAATCACGATGATGACAACGTCGGTAACTTTAGCACCACGGGCACGCATGGCCGTAAACGCTTCGTGACCCGGCGTATCAAGGAACGTGATCATTCGGTTGTCGCCCGTTTTCACGCTGTAAGCACCGATGTGTTGTGTGATACCGCCCGCTTCACCAGCTGCTACTTTAGCCCGCCGGATGTAATCGAGCAGGGATGTTTTACCGTGGTCAACGTGACCCATAATCGTTACAATCGGAGCGCGGTGCTGCAACTCGTCCGGCTCATCGGCAACAAACTCAATACCGGCTTCGGTCTCGTCCTCTGCCGAAATAAACTGTACGTCGTAGCCGAATTCGTCGGCAATGACGGTGATCGCTTCGGCGTCTAACCGTTGGTTGATCGAGACGAACATGCCCAAATTTAAGCAGACTGAGATGACTTCGTTGATGGACACGTCCATGAGCGATGCCAGATCGTTAGCCGACACAAACTCGGTTACTTTCAGAATTTTGGAGTCAATTTCCTCCTGTTCGGTCGTCAACCGGCGGTCTTCCTCCCGCTGGCTCCGACGGTCGCGCCGACGGTCGGCACCTCGGTTGGGCGTATTACCCGACATGCGGGCGTTGGTCTGCTGAATCGACTTTTTGACGTCGGCCTGTGTCGGCGTATCCCGGCGTCCGCCCCGGTTAGCACTGCTGCCACCCCGGTTAGCCGTGTTGCCCGTGCCTGTACCACCCGGCCGGTTTCCACCACCCGGACGATTATTGGCCGGACTGCCGGTGCCGCCCCGGTTGGCATTGGCACCACCTTGAGCTTGCCCCGTTCCGGCTGGCCGGTTTATCGGCGTTGCATTAGCGTTGCCCTGGGACGTACCCGTACCGGCTGGTCGGTTGACATCGCGCTGACCACCCGTTTGGGTACGGTCGCCCTGAACTCGGTTAAC
>JAYTAC010000006.1:0-2240 GCA_043737755.1 Spirosoma sp. | reverse complement strand
ATGGGGTGGTCGGGTTCTGGCGGACAGTCGCTCTCTTAGTTTTTAGAGATATAATTAAACTCAAATTGAGCTGGACTCCGGTAGCCGATACCTGAGTGCTTGCGGACAGGATTGTAATAGTTGTCGATGTAGTCGCCGATCTCAGCACGCGCATCATCTAAACTCAAAAATACGCCTGGGCGGCATTCCGTCGATTCCATTACTTCTGCCTTTAGTCGCGACCAGAATGACTCGGCAGTGGCATTATCATAGCACTCACCAGCCCGGCTCATGCTTTGCAAATATTTGCCTGCCAGTAGCTTACGGAAAGCTTTGGACGCATACTGACCCCCACGATCTGAATGGAGGATGAGTCCGTCGGCAGCCTGCCGACTCAGCAAGGCTCGTCGTAAGGCCGTAATCACCAGTTCATCCCGCATATGCTCTGCCAGGTACCATCCCACTACGCGCCGTGACCACAGGTCAACCCAGACGGCCAAATAAAGCCATTTGCCAGTCGACAAGGGAATATAAGTAATGTCAGATACCCATACCTGGTTAGGGCCAGTAGGCCGGGGGCGATCCAGCAAGAGGTTTGGTGAGTAGCCCAGCGTGTGGCGGCTGTCGGTCGTGCGAGGTACGAAGCTTCGGGGTTGAATAGGCTTCAGCCCGCTCTCTACCAGCACTTTACGCACAAAATTACGGCTAACCTTAACCCCCCGGTCATTCATCGCATCGACCAGTCGACGTGTGCCGTACCGCCGACGATGAACCCCAAACAGGTCTTTGATCTGTTGGGCATTATCCGGCTTAGCCACCTGATCGAGTGGGGTATTAATACCCGTTGAGACGGGCGCAAGAGTCGGTTTAAGCCATTCGTAATAGGCACTACGGCTTAGGTGCAGGGTTTGACAGAGGACTTGAACCGGATAGGCCTGACTTTGGGCTTGAATAAAGCGATACATAGTCTTTATGTCGTCTGAGTGAAGATCGCTATGCTTTTTTTTAGAATGTCGCGTTCCATCTCGGCCCGTTTGAGTTGGGCCTTTAGGCGTTCATTCTCCGCGATCAACTCGCTATTGCCCGCCAGTTTTTGGGTCTGTTTTTTGTGAGCATGCCTCCAGCCGGGCCGCCGTTGCGGTGTGGCGTAGTTGGTCACTGACGTTAAGGCTCTTAGAAACCTGAGACACCGGCTGACCTTCATCAAGCATGCGTAGGGCTTCGGCTTTGAATGCCTTGTCGAATTTACGACGGGCGGGGATTTGGTTGTTGGAACTTGCCATGATAACGGAAGTTAAGCAAGAACACTGTCCGTTTTAGCACGACCATACCACTATGCTTCATTAGCGGCATGAACGTAGGCGACCAAAAGGCGACCCTCGGTGTCAACAACGAATTGTCGTTTGCGGCCATTAACTCGTTTGTTGGGGTCAAGACCGCGCTCCTCACAAATCATTGGACTCAACTTAATACTCTGAGAATCAATACATACTAACGATGGTGTGGGCATTCTGCCCACCCGTTTACGGTCCATTTGGTTGAGTGTTGCATTAATTCGTTCAAACAGGTCGTCTGTTTTCCAAACGTCGAAGTAGTAATAAACTGCTTGCCAGTGTGGCCATCCATCGGGCAAGTTCCGCCATTGGCAACCCGTTCGTAGGAGCCAAAGAATGCAGTCGATAATCTGCCGTAAATCGTGCTTTCGCTTGCGTTTAAGATTGAAGAAAGGCGAAATTGCAGCCCATTGAGGGTCGGTCAGTGGTTGCCACTGTTTGGTCATGACTTTGCATTTTGGTCGATACAAAGTTGGCACGACTATCAACCTTTCTCAATTCCTAAACACGCTCTAAGACCACTCGTCAGCAAATCTTCGACTAGCTTCGAGCCAACCATTGTCTGTAGATAGTCGTGAAAGACAACCCACTGATAGTGCCGTCGGACTTCTTCCTGAGCACTTTTAAACAACTCGTCATTAGGCATGGCCGGGGTTTTCTGGCGTAGTTGATCAATGACGGCGTTGTGAAACCTCAACATACTGCCGTGAAACTGCGCGACAATTAGATTTTCGTCGTTTCGAGGATCGCCAATGATGGCCGTTCCTGCAACTGTTCTCGGTAGGTCAAATGAGTTGTTGTTACCTGTTATGAACCGTAAACCGTCGGCGTCATACATGTACGAGTCAATGGCAGGTCCATTTCCATAGACGGAATCCAAATCCAAATTGGGCGTTCGGTAATTAATTAGTGTGGTCGCGTCCCGGT
>JAYTAC010000005.1:0-2241 GCA_043737755.1 Spirosoma sp. | reverse complement strand
GAAATCAACGTTGGGCGAGGCCAGCAGGTCCTTGTTGCCGTCGCCGTCGACATCTTCCCAAAACGTGGCCGGAAACGCGGGAAACACAATGGGCTGGCGGGTGGGAAACTGCCTGTCGAAACCCGTGAACGCAGCGTTGCTGCTATTAGGACCGGTGCTGCGGATACGGACAATATTTGGGCAGGAAACCGACCCGAACAGCAGGTCTTTGTTACCGTCGCCATCGGTATCGAACACGGTCAGCGTATTGCCCGAGTGCAGCGGTCGTGCGCCGGGCGCACCGGGTTTGGGATCGGCCATTCCCAATGTGCCCCCGCAGTCTAGTTCGAACGAAAAATCATCGCAGAAATTCTTCCGAAAACGTCCCCAGCACACGCCCGACGTGCGTTTGAAGTCCAGCCCGTCTTTGCGGCCCGTCCGTTCGACGCTCAGGTTCTGCTGATAAGCGATCTGATCGCCGGTCGGGTCGAACACCAGAATGTCGATGTCACCATCGTCGTCATAATCGAGAATGGCGGGTATGTCCGTCCCCGACGCGTATAGGGGCAACCGGCTGCTGAATCCTTCGGTGATGAGCGGGTCAGCCACCACTCGAAACGCCACCCGCCCACCCGCCGACTCGTTCCGAAAAACGCGCATACTGCCTGAGCCGTTTGTGAACAAATCGCGTCGCCCGTCGCCGTCATAATCGACCAGCAGCAGCCAGCTATACACCGCCGGAAATCCCGCTTCGTACTCGGGGGCATACTGCCAGCTAATGCCCGTGCCGGAGGGGTTGGCAATGGCGACGAATGTGCTGATTTTGTTAGTCGTCCGGTCGAACACCACGAGGTCGTCGCGGACGTCGTCGTTCAGGCGCATGGTCGAATATTGGGTTGCGTTCAGCCCGCCCGCCCACGGGTTGAGCAGTGCCCGCCCCCCAACGCTGACAGCCGGGTTATCGTACCGAAACGAGAACGGGGTGGTGGCTGGTGGCTGAGCGTAGGCAGCCACGGCGAACAGCCATCCAATGAACGTACACACGTTTTTCATCTATCTTTGACCGGTTTCAAGTTCTGTATTGGTATGGCAGTTGGTCTGAGCGGTCTACCGTTGTGAATACCGGGACTACCTCCGTACGGAACGCAATTATAACGAACAACCCAATGCGTTTGTGATGCTGTCGACTCAACAACTGTACGCCAAATTTCTCGAGTGCACCAGCGTCTCGACCGATACGCGCCGGATCACACCTGACTGCCTGTTTGTGGCTCTGAAAGGCGACAATTTCAACGGCAACACCTTCGCCGAGCAGGCATTGGCGTCGGGTGCCCTCTACGCCGTGGTCGATGACCCAAACGTGGCCCGTCGCGACCCGAACTGCTGTCTGCTCGTGTCCGACGGTCTGCTGGCGTTGCAAGACTTGGCCTGGCACCACCGCCGGACGCTCACCTTTCCGGTCGTGGGCCTGACGGGTTCCAATGGCAAAACGACCACCAAAGAACTGATTGCGGCCGTTCTCTCGAAAAACTACCGGGTCTACGCCACCGTGGGTAATCTCAACAACCACATCGGCGTCCCGCTGACGCTATTAGCGATAACCGACCAGTACGACATGGCCGTGGTGGAGATGGGAGCCAATCACCAGAAAGAGATCGAGTTGCTTTGCTCCATTGCCCAACCCACGCACGGCCTGATTACGAACGTTGGCAAGGCGCACCTCGACGGTTTTGGCGGCATCGAAGGCGTCAGAAAAGGCAAGGGTGAACTGTATGATTATTTGGCGCAGCACGGGCAAACGGTATTCATCAACTCCCGCGACACCACGCTGACGGCCATGTACCGCGAACGACTGAAAACGCTCCGCTCCGAGTCGACGTTTGCCGAAGCAGTCTTCTATCCAGGTGATGCGGTTGAACTGATTTCGGAGTCGCCCGTAGTTGTCTATTGCACGGACAATGGACATGAGGTGACGACGCATCTGCCGGGCCGCTATAACTTCGAGAATATGCTGGCTGCGTTGGCCGTCGGTCAGTATTTTAGCGTGTCGGATGCCGACGCCCACCGCGCCGTGGCGGACTATAGCCCAACTAACAACCGGTCGCAGGTGATTGTACAGGGCACCAACACGATTTTGCTCGATGCTTACAACGCCAATCCGAGTTCGATGGCGGCTGCTATCCGGCAGTTTGCCGCCACCCCCGCTCATCGCAAAGTAGTAATTCTGGGCGACATGTATGAACTGGGCAGCGAGAGCGCGGC
>JAYTAC010000004.1:0-5619 GCA_043737755.1 Spirosoma sp. | reverse complement strand
ATTTCGTGGCTCCAACCGGACTGCATTGCCCGCGCATTTAAGCGTGTCGGGACCAAGCCGGGCAAACCCCGTGCTGTCCAACCCAACGCGGATGCTGTCGAGTAGTGCTTTGCAGCCGTTGGCATCCGTGACCTGCACATTATACAGTCCCGGCGCAGCTCTGTCGAACACGGGCGTTATGGCGAGCGGGTTGTTGGCGGGACTGAGCCAGGTGTAGCTTACGCCCGTGCCGCCCGCCACGGTCAGGCTGATGGTGCCGCTGTTGGGCGTACTACAGAGCGCATCTTTTACCACCGGACGCAATGACAGGGTGTTGGCCGACGATTTGAGCGCGAAACCCGTATCGGCCTTGCAGCCCCGCAGGCTATCGGTCGCGCTAATTTTGTACGTGCCTTCGGGCAGGTTGATCTGCCGGTTTGTGTTGGCGGGCAGCGTGGCACCGTCGCCCCGGCTCCAGGCGTACAGGTACGTACCGGCCGGGCTGGGCGTCAGTTCGATACTGCCATCGGCCGAGGTGCAGGCTCGGGGTGCGGTAAGTGCGGCCCGCAGCGTGAGTTTGGGCAATTCACGGACGCGGATGGTATCGGAGTTTTCGCAGCCCGCCGGGTTGGTGGCCGTAACGGTGTACGTACCCGCTTTCGACACGCTCGTGGTGCGCTCTGTGCCGCCGTCGCTCCACGCAAATCGGTTCCAGGTCTGCTGTGGCACTCTCAGGCTAACCGCCGAGCGGTAACAGAAGACGGTGTCCGGCCCCAGATCGAGCGAAGGCACCGGTTTGATCTGCACTTCGATGGTGTCGCTCTTGAAACACCCGCCATTAGCCGCTATGCCCACCACCAGATAATAACCCGGCCGCTCGAGTTTCAGGGTCTTTTGCCTGCTGACGAGTCTCCCGCTGACGAGCCACACGTATACTTTAGCCTGTACTTTGAGATCGAGCGTGATGCCTTTCTTATTGCAAATGGCGGTGTCGGCTCCCAGATTAATGTCGGGGGGTGTTTCAACGATGGTCAGTGTGTCTCTGATCGTGGTGTCTTTGCAGATGCCGCCCGCGCTGGTTTTCGTGACGATGCGCAAACTGACGTAATACGGTCCGGGCTTTGTGTAAGTATGCGGAATGGGCTGCGTAGCCGTTGTCGATTTCGGTTGGGTGCCGTCGCCAAAGTCAAGCGTGTAGGCTTCTTTGAGCTTCGGGCAGTTCGGGCTGATCTGGAATACCGTTGGCTCGTTGGCACACGTGTCGCCGTAAGCCAGCCCCGGCCCGCTGGAGTTATCGTTGAAGTTGGCCACTAAGTTTGGCAGGCCCAACTGACTGTTTTTACCACCCAATGTTTGCCCGCCCGGATTGAACCGCAGGCTGTCTAACAGCCCGCCGTTGGGGTTTTCAATAGTGCCGAGGTTACTGCTACCCTTGATGGCCACGTACAATCGACCGTCGGGGCCAATCTGGATGGAGCCGTACTGCCGCGTGGTGCTGCTGTCGACCACGGTTCGGGAATTGGTCAGCAGCGAATCTTTCTGGTTCAGGTCGTACTTCACGATGTAGGACGACCCTTTCAGGCTACCGTCGGCGTTGGTATCGGCCAGCATCGTCACGTACAGACTTTCACCGTCGGGCGAGAATTCAACGCCGTAGGCTTTCGGAGGAGCGGGTCCCAACTGAAGCGTTCGATTGAAAGTCATCTTACCCGTCGAATCGTTGAAAGTGTACAGATCGACTGAGTTCCTAGGCGGGCCAGGAATGACCACGGCCATTGGGCGGTTGCCTTCGTTGCCGCCAGTCGTATCGGCCGGGCCGATCTTGATGTAGCCCTCGGCTTGCGCTAAGGAGTCGATTTTCTGCCCGCCCTCATACGTCGTCAGACCGGGACTTTCGCTGCGGGTCAGATGCCGAATCTCGAACCGATTCGTGCCAAAAACGCGCGTGACAACCCAGTACGTCGAATCCCGGTCGTTCCGCACCGACGTTGACTGCTCCGTACCCTGGCTCGATACGGGAACGTTTTTCTCGACAATAGCCCCTTTGCCCCCGTTCCGGCGCATGTCGACGACGCTGTAATTCAGTATTTTACGGCCCCGGATTTCGGAGGTCGTGTACACATAATACAGGTACTCACAACCCCGGCAAGTAGGTTTGGGCACGATCAGCGCCGACTGCGTGGAACGCTGGTTGCCACCGAGCGGGATGGGTGTCGCGGTGGCGGCCGAGTCGCGCGGGTCGAGCGATTTCAGTGGTTTGCCGTCCTTGTCGAAGATGGTAATTCCGTCGGTGTAGAACAGCAGAATGCCTTTGGAGTTGGCAATGGACGACGATCCTTCGATGGTGCTCAGGTTACCGTCGGTGATGGGTTTTGGGGTGCCGCCCCCGCTGAAGTCCAGCCCGGCGTTCTGCCCGAAATACCATTTTACGCCCTGTGATTCTTTCTTTTCTCCGCACACATCCACGTTGATGCGGTCCTGATACGCGCAGCCATTAACGTCGATGGCTTCGACGGAGTAGCACCCTGAACTGTCGACCTGAATCGACTGAGTCGTGTCGCCTTTGGGATACCACAGAAATCGCAGTCCCGACGGAGCCGGACCACCCGCGTAGGGGTCGAGGGTTATTTTTTCACCGATACAAATCGTGGTATCCGTTTTCCACTTGGGAAACGGCTGCGGACTTGGGTAGATATTCACCGGGCGCGTCACCGTCGTATCCCGTCCGTTCACGGTTCGGGTGAGTGAGATCATGTAGACGCCGGGCTGGGCGTAGCCGTGCTGCACGACCGAGTCCTTCAGCGTAGCGGGCGAACCGTCGCCGAAGTCCCACCGCCGGTTGGTGACGTTACGGGTCGGGTCGGTCAGGGTGAGCGGAGCCGTCTTGCATTCCTGGTCGGCGGCACAGGCACTACCGCTGATCTGGAATGCCGGGGCAGCCGACTGAGCGTGAGCCGTACTTAGCCCGGCCAGCATGAGCAGCAATGCCCAAAGCATGGCAAAACGTGTATGACTGATTGAGGTTAACATGGAGACGTGCTGAGTAGGCCCACCGTTCAAATTTATGCCCTGACATAACAGACGACGGGGGCACTACGTTACTATAAACGAAGCGGCAGCATTAAAATTTTATCGTTGCCTGGCCGTAAAAAGACCCCGAAAACACCTGATTTCATAGACAGTTGGGGACGATTGACCGGTCGGTTTCTTACCCGCTGATCTACCCAATAAATTGGCTCAATCTTTGCCCTGTTCTGTCACTATGAGTAAGCACTATTTACTGACGATTCTGGCCCTTGTTCTTAGCCGTATGGCGCTGGCTCAGGACCCGCAGTTTACGCAGTTTTACGCGGCTCCGCAGTACCTCAACCCGGCCTTTGCCGGTTCGGCATTAGCCCCGCGCATCACGGCAAACTACCGCAACCAGTGGCCCGCCATCACCAACTACGTTACCTCGATGGTCGGCGTTGACCATTACATCGACAAAATCAACAGTGGAATCGGGCTGCTGCTCATCAATGACAACCAGGGGCAGGGCAACATCCGGTCAACGGAGATTGGCCTGCAATACGCCTACCAGTTTCAGGTCAGCGAATCGTCATTCGTTCGGCTGGGGTTGCAAGGTTCCTACGTGGATCGGAACATCAATTATTTCGGCCTGACGTTCGGCGATCAGTACACCGACCGGGGGTTTATTCAGGGCAGTCAAAGTGTCGATGCCGGGCTACTGGGCGGTTCGCCCAAGAATAAGTACCTCGATTTCTCGACGGGTGGCCTGTTCTATTCCGACTGGTTTTGGGTGGGGGCGTCGGCGCACCATATTAACCGGCCCAACCAAGATTTTGTGGTGAGTACCAACAGTCGCCTGCCTATTAAAGGCAGCGTTCACGCCGGTTTGCGGATTCCATTGGCGGGCTACACGGGTTTGGCCGATGAGCAAGACCGCGAAATCAGCTTCTCACCGGTTGTTCTGTATAAATTTCAGGGGAAATATGACCAGTTGGATTTGGGTGCTTATCTAACGTATTCACCCATCACGCTGGGAGCATACTACCGGGGAATTCCGTTCAAAAAATACAATCAGACCATTAACAACCACGATGCGGTTGCGCTGTTGGCTGGTTACCGGGTCGATAAATTTTCGATTGGGTACAGCTACGACGTTACTGTTTCTACACTTGGCAACAGCGGTGGTGCTCACGAATTGTCTTTATCCTACATCTTCGACAAGCCGGAAGGTCGACGGGGAGGGGCCAGAAAGAAAAACCGGGCGTTGCCCTGTCCGAAGTTCTGAGGTATCACGGACTTCAGTCCGTTTTTGTGATATAAGACGGACTGAAGTCCGTGATACCTACCTACGGGCGAACGACCAACTGCACGGTATGTCGGCTTTTCTGTTCCAACAGCAGTTTCTTACCGATCAGCACCCGGTCGATGGTGGTCTGGTCGTAGTAGCGAATGGTGATGAGTTCGAGACCGTCGTTGTAACTCACCCGAAAATCCTGTTGTAGCTGCTCCAGCAACGCCGGAATCCGGTTGACGTCGTTGTCGACCACCACCGAAAAGCTGACGGCTGTGTTCTGCATCAGGTTGATTTTAACCCCCGTCTGCGCAAACCGACCGAATATGCGGCTCAGGTTATCTTCCGCAATAAACGAGAAGTCGTTCGGATGCAGCGAGATGAGCACCTGGTCAATCTTGAAAATAAACGACGGAACAGACAGGTGCCGCTCGAAGTTGCCGATCACCGTCCCCGGCGCGTCGGGCTGCACGAACGACCGGACGTAGAGCGGGATTCCCTTGTTTTGCAGCGGTTTGATGGTTTTCGGGTGAATGACCGTGGCCCCGTAATATGCCAGTTCGATGGCGTCCTGGTACGTCAGCTTCTCCAGCAGCACCGTGTCATCGAACCACTTCGGATCGGCATTGAGCACCCCCGGCACATCTTTCCAGATCGTAACGCTCTCCGCATTCAGGCAATGCGCAATGATGGCGGCCGTGTAGTCGGAACCTTCGCGGCCGAGCGTCGTGGTGCGTCCGTCCGGGGCCTGACCAATGAAGCCCTGCGTCACGATTACTCCCTTACCGCTTGTTGCTTCACTGATTCGGCGGGTTGTTTCATCCCAATCGACGCGTCCCTCCCGAAACGTGGCATCGGTGCGGATAAGCAGGCGGGCATCGGCCCAGCGCGTCGGAATATCGGTCTGGGTTAGATAAGCCGCTACGATTTGGGTTGATATGGTCTCACCGAGCGAAACGATCCGGTCGTACGTTTCATCGTAAGAGCGGGTGGGTGGCTGGACCAGTAGGGTTTCAAGGTCGGTGAACGTTCGATAGACTGCTGCAAAATCACCCGGCAATCCGCGCATGATTCCGTCGTGGTAGGCCCGCAGTTCCCGAAGTTCTTGGCTGATATCATCGGTTTTCTGGTCCATGAGGGCACGGACGATGCGTTCCATTGCATTTGTCGTCTTGCCCATCGCCGACACAACGACCACTACCTGCTGACCCTGTTCACGGACGATTTCGGCTAAGTTGCGCACCCCGGCCGCATCCTTCACCGACGCCCCGCCAAATTTGAAGACCTTCACGTTGGTAAAAAAACAGACAGGATTACAGCCGGGCCGCCGATGCGGATTA
>JAYTAC010000003.1:0-2253 GCA_043737755.1 Spirosoma sp. | reverse complement strand
ACGATACCCATTCGCCCCCGGTTTTGATAACGTCTTTGGTCCGGTCGGCAATGAGCACCCAGTTGTCGGGCGTGATGCTGGCCACGTCGCCCGTGTGGAGCCAGCCGCCTTTCCAGAGTTCGGCCCCGCGTTCGGAATCGGCGTAGTAACCCTGCGTCATCCACGGTCCCCGCGCTACCACTTCGCCCAGCGTTTCGCCGTCGTGGGGCGCAAACGTGCCGTCGTCGTTCATCAGCCGCATCTCCACAAACGGAGCCACCCGACCGGCGCGGGTCCGGTACTCGATCTGCTCCTCGGCGGGTAGCAGACGCTCTTCATCGTTCAAATACGTAACCGACATGATCGGGGCCGTTTCGGACATACCGTAGCCCTGGAATACCTGAATGCCAAGATCGAGTGCTCCTTTGGCTAATCCCTTCGTCAGTGCCGATCCGCCGATGATCACCTTCCAGCGGCTTAGCTGCGGTTTAAACTGCTGCGTGGCCGGGCTGTTGACGAGCATGTTGAGGATGGTGGGTACGCAGTGCGAGAACGTTACGCCCTCTTTCAGGAGTAGTTTCAGCACAACTTCGGGGTCGTAGCGGCCCGCGTATACCTGTTTGGCCGAAAGCATGGTGGCCAAGAACGGGAACCCCCAGGCGTGGACGTGAAACATGGGCGTGATGGGCATGTAGACGTCGGTCATGGCCGAAAAAGGCACCGCCTGATAGCCGCAGACGTAGGTAGCCAGTCCCATCGTGTGCATGAACAACTGCCGGTGCGAAAAATAAACGCCCTTGGGGTTGCCCGTCGTGCCGGTGGTGTAGAAGGTCGTCGCCCAGGTGTTCTCGTCAAAGTCGGGGAAGTCATAGTCTGCCGACGTTCCCTTGAGCAGTGCTTCATATTCTCCCGAAAAGCCGGTCGGTACGTCGCCAACGGCGTTCAGGTCTGTGTAAACTTTATCGGAAATCAGCACGTATTTGTCGACCGTTGTGAGCTGGTTTTTTATGGCCGTCAGGATGGGCAGAAAATCGTCGTGGATCAGTACCGCTTTGTCTTCGGCGTGATTCATGGTGTAGAGAATCTGGGCGGGCGACAGCCGGATGTTGACCGTGTGCAGCACCGCACCCATGCTGGTGACGGCAAAAAAACATTCGAGGTACCGGTGGCTGTCCCAGTCGAGCATGGCCACGGTATCGCCCGGCTCCACGCCCAGCCCCGTCAGGACGTTGGCCAGCTGGCGGACGCGCTTATTGAACTCGACGTAGTTCATGCGGAACAGATCGCGGTACACGATTTCGCGGTGTGGCTCGTAATTCAGCGATTGGGCCAGCAGGGTCTTTATGAGCATTGGTGGCTCGTGGGCTTCGGCCGTGCGGGGAATAAGTTTCGTCTGGATCATGCGGAGAGTTTTTTGACTAACAATACTACACTATTTTCGCCGAATTATACAACGGTTTCCCAACCCTGAAGGAGTGGGCTGATACAGGTCATTCACGGACGGGGTTACTCGTAAATTTATCCTTACGCCTGATTAGCACCACCGCCCCCCGGCGTTTCGATTCGGATGCGTTGGCCAGCCTGCATCGCCCGCGTGAAAATGCCGGGTAAATTCTCTTCGTGACCGTCGGACCGGATCAGTGTTTGCTGGCCGACGGCACCGGGTTCACCCCCGTTCAGGCCATAAGGTGCAACGGTGCGGTGCTGGCTCAGGAGGGTGGTCTGCACAGGTTCCAGAAACTCGATTTCGCGGACAATGCCGTCGCCCCCGCGCCACTCGCCCGCCCCCCCGGAGCCTGTGCGAATGGCGAACTGGTGGAGCCGGACGGGATACTGCCGTTCGAGTTCTTCGGGGTCGGTGAGTTTGGTGTTGGTCATGTGCTGATGCACCGCCGACCGGCCGTTGGCCCCGACTGTTGCGCCTGCGCCCCCGCTAATGGTTTCGTAATAGCCAAACCGATCCGTTCCGAACAGGAAATTGTTCATCGTTCCATAGCTGCACGCGGCCAATCCCAGGGCTTTCAACAGCGTGTCGACCAATCGCTGGCTGACTTCCGTGTTGCCACCCACCACAGCCGGGCATCTGGCCAACTCATCGGAGAAAATCGGGTTCAAGAATGTTTCCTCGGGCAGAATCAATTCCACCGGAGCCATCAGGCCTTCGTTAAGCGGAATGTCTTTGGCGCACCACAGCCGCAGTACATACAGGATGGCACTGTGCAGGATCGAGATATTAGCGTTCAGATTGTTTGGATGAACACCCGACGTACCGCT
>JAYTAC010000002.1:0-13276 GCA_043737755.1 Spirosoma sp. | reverse complement strand
ATACGACACCATCCCGAATCGTTATGGTTCGGTCGGCGAGAGCGGCCAATACTTCGTTGTGGGTGACGATGATGAATGTCTGACCCAGTTCATCCCGAAGCCGAAAAAACAGTTGATGCAGGTCCTCGGCATTGCGTGAGTCGAGGTTACCGCTCGGTTCATCGGCAAACACGATGGCAGGTTCGTTGATGAGTGCCCGCGCCACGGCCGTTCGTTGCTGCTCCCCGCCCGATAGTTGTGAGGGCAGGTTGGTCAGCCGGTCGGCTAAACCGAGCGTAGTCAACAGTGACTCGGCCCGCTGCCGAACGGCCCGCTCGGCCTTACCGGCGATGAAGCCCGGCAGACACACGTTTTCGAGAGCCGTGAACTCGGGCAGCAGGTTATTGAACTGGAAGACAAAGCCAATTTTCTCGTTCCGAAACCGGGCCAACTGCCGGTCATTGAGGGCGAATACGTTTTGCCCGGCCATGTGCAGCTCGCCCGAATCGGGCCGGTCGAGCGTACCCAGAATTTGCAGCAGGGTTGTTTTGCCCGCCCCCGACGCGCCCACGATGGACACGATTTCGCCCGGTTCGATGGCCAGGTCGATGCCTTTCAGAACGGCTAAGTCACCGTAGTTCCGGCGCAGATTGGTGGTTTGGAGAAGCGGCATTCTGGGGGGAATGATGAATGATGAATGGCGGACAAAGGTGTCAACGGGTAGCGTTCATCCGCTTCGGCGGGCCGATTTGTCATTCATCATTCATCATTTAGTCTTAATTTGCCGCCAAAAGTACGATTTACAACACTCTTTGTTGCCGTTGCTATGAACATACACGAGTATCAGGGTAAAGAAATTCTGAAGAAGTATGGCGTCCGAATTCAGGAAGGAATCGTGGCCGAATCGCCCGAGAAAGCCGTTGAAGCTGCCAAGCAGATTATGGCGCAAACCGGCTCCAAATACGTCGTTGTAAAGTCGCAGATTCACGCCGGGGGGCGCGGCAAAGGTCGGATTGTCGGGTCGGAGCAGCGGGGCGTGGCGTTGGCCAAGTCAGTCGACGAGGTACGTGACATCGCCAAAAACCTGATCGGTAACGTGCTGGTTACGCATCAAACCGGACCCGAGGGCAAGAAAGTCAGCAAAGTGCTCGTGGCGCAGGACGTGTTTTACCCCGGTGCCTCGGAGCCGAAAGAGATGTACATTGGCATTCTGCTCGACCGCAACAAAGGTTGCAACGTCATCATGGCCAGCACCGAAGGCGGGATGGACATCGAGGAAGTAGCCGCCAACACGCCCGAAAAGATCGTGAAAGAGTGGATCGACCCGGCGGTGGGTTTGCGGCCATTTCAGGCCCGCAAGGTGGCCTTCGGACTCGGAATGGAGGGCGAAGCGTTCAAAGAAATGGTGAAGTTCGTAACCGCGCTCTACAAAGCATACGTCGATACGGACGCGTCGATGTTCGAGATCAACCCCGTTCTGAAAACGTCGGACAACAAAATCATGGCTGTCGATGCGAAGGTGAATTTAGACGACAACGCCCTGTATCGCCACCCCGACCTGGCCAACCTGCGCGACATTATGGAGGAGGACCCGCTCGAAGTGGAAGCGTCGGCCAATGACCTCAACTACGTCAAATTAGACGGTAACGTGGGCTGTATGGTCAACGGAGCCGGGCTGGCGATGGCCACGATGGACATCATCAAACTGTCGGGTGGCGAACCGGCCAACTTCCTCGACGTGGGGGGTGGTGCCAACGCCAAAACGGTGGAAGCGGGCTTCCGTATTATTCTGAAAGACCCAAACGTGAAAGCGATTCTGATCAACATCTTCGGCGGTATCGTGCGGTGCGACCGTGTGGCAACGGGCGTAGTAGAGGCTTACAAAGCCATCGGCGACATTCCCGTGCCGATTATCGTTCGTTTGCAGGGTACCAACGCTGAAGAAGGGGCGCGGATCATCGACGAATCGGGCCTGAAAGTACAATCAGCCGTATTGCTGAAGGAAGCCGCCGAGAAAGTCCGGCAGGTGATAGCCGCGTTGTAACGTCTGGTCTGAGACAGCATCCTGCTGTCGTGTGTTGCTATCCCTCGACAGCAGGATGCTGTCTCAGACGTACAAACAGAAAAGCCTAAGCTCACGCTTCGGCTTTTCTACGTTTCGTAGTATCCGTTAACCCCGTTTGTAATACTTCATTGCTTCGGGCAGCAGGGCCTGCAAATCGCGAATCCGGCGGGCGTCGGACGGGTGCGTGGAGAGGAATTCGGGTGGTTTGCGGCCACCACCGGCTTTGGCCATACGACCCCAGAAACGGATGGCTTCCTGCGGATCGTAGCCCGCCATAGCCATAAAGATCAGCCCTAAACGGTCAGCTTCCGATTCCTGTCTACGGTTGTGGGGCAGTGCCCGACCGACCTGGTAAGCGACCGGCAAACCCGCGCCAACTGCCCGCATCAGAATTGAACTCGCCTGGGTGCGGCTGTTCCGGGCGGCCACACCGGTCACAATCTGCCCGCCTTGCAGCAATCCGTTGGCCAATAACCCTTCGCTCATCCGCTCGTTGCCGTGTTCGGCAATGGCGTGTGAAATTTCGTGGCCCATTACGGCTGCGGCACCCGCTTCGTTCTGCGTATAGGGCAGGATACCGGTGTAGAACGCCACTTTCCCGCCCGGCATACACCAGGCGTTGACCTGCGGACTCTGAATCAGGTTGAACTCCCACTGAAATCCGTTCAGGCGGTTGCCGAGGTTATTGGCGTTCAGATACTGCTCCATCGCTTGGCGCAGTCGGTTGCCCACGCGCTGCACCATCTGGGCGTCGCTGCTGCCCCGAACAACGCGGCTGGTGTCCAGAACACCTTTATAACTGGAGAAACTCAGCGGCAGTAGCTGCGCATTGGAAACGAGTTTGAGCTGGCTCCGGCCCGTGAGCGGCACCTTCTGACAACCAGTGGCAAACCCAATCAACAGCATGGCAATCATCATTTTTTTCATCGAAAATGGAGTTATGTTGAGTTCTTCATTCAGCACTATACGACCGCCAACGGACTGCATTTGTTCAAATTCTGGCCGTCAGACGTGGTCAGGCCTTGTTTAGTCATTAGATTTGTGCCATTCCGAATAGTTTAAGTAATGCGGGTAGCCCGCCGTTGCGACGGCCCGCCGTTGCGACGACCCGCCGTTGCGGTGCAAACCCGTTCACTTCAAATAGACCAGCGGGTTGCTACCTGCGTTACCCAATGAAAATCATCTGTGTTGGCCGCAATTACGTTGACCATATCAAAGAACTCAACAACGAGCAGCCCGACGATCCGGTCATTTTCCTGAAACCGGAGACTGCTATCCCGATGAAGAACGAGCCGTTTTTTTATCCCGACTTCTCCAGCGACGTTCACCACGAGGTTGAGATTCTGGTGAAAATCAACCGGGTTGGCAAGAACATTGAGGAACGGTTTGCGCACAAATACTACGACGAAATCGGCGTTGGCATCGACTTCACGGCCCGCGACATCCAAAGCAAACTGAAAGCGAAAGGATTGCCGTGGGAGCTGGCGAAAGGATTCAACGGCTCGGCACCGATTTCGGGCTTTGTACCAAAAACTGATTTCTCCGATCTGCAAAACGTTGATTTCCGGTTGGACGTCAATGGCGAAACGCGGCAACGCGGCAACACGAGCCTGATGCTGTTCAAAATCGACTACCTGATTGCTTTCGTATCAGCATACTTTCTGTTGCAGCAGGGCGATATTCTATTTACCGGAACCCCGAAAGGCGTTGGTCCGGTACAGATCGGCGACCGGCTGACGGCGTATATCGAGGACAAGCCGATGCTGGCGTTTGATGTTAAGTGACGACTTCATTACACTGACGAACTGATATTTTTTTGCTTTTGAAACAACTAATTATCTACATCCTCGGTGTTGTGCTGGCCAATGCGGGGTTGTCATTCGGGCAGACCAGCCAAATAATACCCACCCCGGCCGGAGCGCGGCAGACTGGCTACGTGCAACCCGGCACGGTTCAGGCGGGATATTTCCAGTTTCCGATCCTGCCGGGCGGGGCCAATTCACTGTCGGGCGGCATGGGTGATCTGCGGGCCAATCATTTCCACGCGGGCTTAGACATTCGTACCGGTGGGCGCGAAGGCTTGGCTGTTCACGCGGCTGCCGATGGCTACGTATCGCGGATTGCGGTGTTCACGGGGGGATACGGAAACGTTGTTTTCATCAAGCACCCCAACGGCCTGACCACGGCGTATGGACACCTTAAAACGCTGAGTGACAGTCTCGGAACGTACCTCCGTGAGCGGCAATACAGCCAAAAAACCTTCGAGATCGACCTGCGGCCCGCACCGGGGCAGTTTCCGGTTCGGCGGGGCGACATCATTGCTGCGTCGGGCAACACGGGCGGGTCGGGCGGGCCGCATTTGCATTTCGAGGTGCGTGATGCCAGGGACAACCTCATTAATCCGCTGCTATACGGATTTCCGGAACTCCGCGACGACGTGCCGCCTTATTTCGAGCGCATTGCCCTGATAACCATGACGCCAACCTCGCGTATCAACGGCGAATACCAGCGCGTCAGCTACGCACCCGTTCGGCAAAGCGATGGCAGTTATGTGATTACAAAACCCATTACAGCGTCAGGTCTGGTGGGTTTGGAGGTGCTGGCCTACGACAAAACGAGCGGGTCCCCCTACCGAAACGGTATCAGTTGCTTAGAGATGCGGCTCGACGGCCGTGAAGTGTTTTCGTATAGCATGAACAGTTTTCCCAATGAGCAGACGCGGTTGATGAACGTGCACGAAAACTACGAAGTCGAGCAGACCACCGGTCAACGGTATCACCGGGCTTACATTGCCGACGGTAACGTACTGAATCTATACAAGTTACAAAACAACGCGGCTTACCGGGGGCGGTTGCCGCTGCTCGATGGTCAACCCCACGAGGTCACGCTGACGCTCTACGACGCTTCCGATCACTCGGTCCGGCTGACGTTTACGCTGCTGCCGGAGACAGCAACGAATAAAACTCCGCGAATGGACTCAGTAGCCAGTCAGCCGACAGGCTACGATCCCGCATCCGATACGGGTCAGATTACCAGGCCGTTCGTCAGTACGCTGGTCGTCGGCGCACCGGTCGCCACCATCACGACGGACGAGAACGTGCTGAAGCTGACGGTAAAAAACGTTTCGACAACTGACCCGCCGGTCGCTAAACTGTTCACGGGCCGTACTGTGACAGAGCAGCCCGTTAGCTACACCTTGGCCAATCAAGCCGTTTATCTCATAGATTTGCGCCGGACGCTGCCCGACTCTGTGCAGTTTGGCCGCGACGTGATACGAACAAACTTTAGAAAACGCGTGATACCGGGCCGACCGGATATCGTCACCGACGGTACTACCCGGCTGTCTTTCGGGGCGAAAACCCTGTTCGATACGCTGCATTTGGCGGTGCGGGCAGTGTCGGGCGGTGGTCTGGAGATTAATCAGCCAACGATTCCGCTCAACGATTACCTGACCGTTCAATACACGCCCAATTACCCGATTGCCATCGACACCGCCCGAACCAAAGCGTACTGGACAAGCGGTGGCAACGAGATGTTCCTCGGTGGTACGTGGAAAAAAGGGCACATTGAGTTCAAAACCCGGTCGCTGGGGCGGTTCCAGCTACTGACCGACGCCACTCCACCGACCGTCAGTATTCTGTCGGCCACGCCCAATGGGATCACGGCCAAAATCCGGGACGAGTTATCAGGCATTGCCGAGTTTCGGGCGTTGGTCAACGGTGAGTGGGTGCTGATGCAGTACGACTACAAACGGGCATTGCTTTGGTCCGATAAACTGAACCCTGATACGTTGTTTGAGACGGGTACGGAAGTGATTGTGCAAGTGAAAGACCGGTCGGGTAATATCGGTTTCGACAGCACTACGATTGATGAACCGCGTCCGGTTGTTCGCCGGAAGGCAGTTCCGAAGAGAAAAAAGAGACGATAGTTCTTAATGAGTTTATTGCCTGTGTGCTTCCCTGATACACGCAAACACTAAAATACCCAAACACTAACGCACAAACCCATGCCCTTGTCCATCGGCGACCCCGCCCCCGACTTTACCAGCACCGACCAGACTGGTCAGCCCATCAGTCTCTCCGACTATCGGGGCAAAAAAATAGTGCTGTATTTTTACCCCAAAGACGACACGCCGGGTTGCACGGCGCAGGCGTGTAGCCTCCGCGACAGCCACGCTGACCTGCGGGCGGCTGGCTACGAGGTGCTGGGCGTGAGCGTCGATAACCAAACGGCGCACCAGAAGTTTGTCAGTAAGTATAACCTGCCGTTCGCGCTCGTGGCTGATACCGACAAACAGGTGGTGGAAGCATACGGGGTCTGGCAGGAAAAGTCGATGTACGGCCGGAACTACATGGGCACTGCCCGGACGACGTTTCTGATCGACGAAAACGGTATCATTACCGATATCATTGGTAAGGTCGATACCAAGAAACACGCCGAGCAGATTTTGAAGTAGAGACGTAACATCTTACCGGTCCGCCGGTGCGGTCTGTTGTGCGTCAGCAAAAATGTACGGTAGCAAAACCATCCGGTCAGGAGCCGCAAGATGTTGCCGGTCCGCCGGTGCGGTCTCTACAAAATCAAACATATGGAACTTAAAGAACTTGAAAACGTCGCTACCGCCGTTCGGCGCGACATCGTCCGCATGGTAGCGGGCGTGAATTCCGGTCACCCCGGTGGCTCGCTGGGTTGCGCAGACCTGCTGGTTGCGCTGTATTTCGACGTGATGCGCCGGAAGAAAGACCCCGATGGCAATCCCGTCTTCGAGATGGATGGCCGCGACGAAGACCTTTTTTTTCTGTCGAACGGCCACATTTCGCCCGTGTTTTACTCGGTGCTGGCACGGGCGGGCTACTTTCCGCTCGGCGAATTAGCCACGTTTCGCAAGCTCAACAGCCGGTTGCAGGGCCACCCCGCCACCGCCGAGCACATTCCCGGCGTCCGTATTGCGTCGGGATCGCTGGGGCAGGGATTGTCGGTAGCCAACGGAGCCGCATTCGCCAAAAAACTCAACGGCGACGACAAACACGTGTACGTACTGATGGGTGATGGCGAACAGCAAGAAGGTCAGGTGTGGGAAGCGGCTCAGTTTGCGCCCAACAAGAAATTAGGAAATCTGACGGCCATCATCGACTTCAACGGGGCGCAGATCGACGGCACAACCGATGGCGTCAACGACAACCGCGACTTGGGGGCCAAATACCGGGCGTTCGGCTGGTTTGTGGACGAAATGCAGGGCAACGACATGGCCGACGTGATTCGGACGCTCAAAAAGTCCCGGGAGACCGAAGCGTCGGACCGCCCCGACGTGCCGACGCTGATTCTAATGCATACGCAGATGGGTTTCGGCGTCGATTACATGGTCGGCAGCTACAAATGGCACGGCGTCGCCCCCAATGCCGAGCAGTTAGAATCAGCCCTGAATCAGTTGGTGCTGGTCGAAGGTTCAGCAGACTATTAAATGTCTCAAACAGCATCCTGCTGTTTGCTGTCAGAATCGACGCAAACAGCAAGATGCTGTTTGAGACAAGGCCCATGAAAATCAAACGATTAGTCATCGAAAATTTCAAGTCCATTGAGCGGATCGAGCTTATTGAGCCGAATCCATTCACGGTCTTTGTCGGCCCCAACGGGTCAGGCAAATCGAATATATTCGAGGCCTTAGAGTTTGTGAATACAGTAGCATCTGTCAAATCTGAAACAGCCATTAGACTATTCAGAGGTGAGGATTCATTTCTTAACCGTAATCAGGAGCAGATACCAATTCGCGTCGAATTTAGTTTTGTTCCTGAGCAGGAAGTAAGGCTCTCGAAAATATCAGGCTCGTACAGGGTTACGTCAAATTACCCGGAATCATATCCTCACGAAGGCCCTTCTAAGGCTAATCAGCAGTTTTTCGCTAATTTCTGCCGCTTGTTTTGCAAGAATGGAGATTTAGTCAAAATACCTTTTAAAGACGATGAGCGATTGTCTTTAGACGCCAATAACCTCGAACCTGTCCTGAAAAGAATTCTTGCTAATGACATTCTAAAAAACGAAGTCTTTGAGTGGCTGGAACTGTTTATTCCCGGTTTCAAAGCTGTAGAAGTTGATGACCGTAACGAACTACATTGGTTTGAACAGTTTTCACCTGACTATTTTACGAAGGATCTCATCTCGGACGGCACATACAACATCTTGGCACTCCTGACCGCCGTTTATCAAAGCGACGATACCCCGCAGTTTCTTTGCATTGAGGAGCCCGAAAACGGGTTGCACCCGCAGGTGCTAATGACTTTAGTTGATTTTTTTCGACAGCAGTGCGAAGAGAAAGGGCATTGTATATGGCTTAATACACATTCCGAATCATTGGTACGCAAACTACAGCCAGAAGAAATTGTGTTGGTGAACAAACGGGAAGGTTCCACTCAGATCAAGCAAATTAAGGATCGAAACCTATACGACTTGCAGATGGACGAAGCCTGGCTAACCGGAGCGTTGGGAGGTGGCTTACCGTGGTAAAGGTTGGTTTCATTGTAGAGGGTGGTTGTGAGAAGATCGTTTTGAAAGCAGTCGAGTTCCAAGCATATCTACAAACTCAGCGTATCGAGCAGGTGGGTGACGTAATTGATATGGATGGTAAAGGCAATTTAAAGCAGAGTAGTACGCGCATGAACACGCAGGTTCAGCTACTGCGCGATGCAGGAGCCGAGTGGGTCATTGTTTTACGGGATATGGATAACGCTGATTCGTTCGATGCTGTCAAACAGGAAGTGTATCAGGCATCCGATATTAAAGCTTGTATTGCCGTTCAAGAATTGGAAGCCTGGTTTTTAGCTGATTCTGAAACATTATCTATTCTGTTTGATACAGACTTTATCTACGACTCGCCCGAGACTGTTCCAAAGCCATTTGAGTTGCTGGTTACTTTACGCAAGCAATACACTGGCAGGGGCATTGGCGACAAAAAAATATTCGCCCGAACAATGCTTGGTTGTGGCTTCACCATCGAACAGGCCGCTCAACACCCCAACTGCCCGTCGGCGCGTTATTTTCTGATTAAACTGCAAACCCTCGCTTCGGCGAACTGACCCTGAAAACAGACGCGAAGGGTCGCGTCTCTACACAAGATGAAAAAATACGAATACACCGAAAAGAAAGATACGCGCTCGGGTTTTGGGGCGGGCATCGCCGAGCTGGGCCGCACGAATCCCAATGTTGTTACGCTGACGGCTGATTTGGCCGGGTCGCTCAAACTCGACGCGTTCATCAAGGAAAACCCCGACCGGTTCATTCAGTGTGGCATTGCCGAGGCTAATATGATCGGCGTGTCGGCGGGGCTGACCATCGGCGGCAAAATTCCCTTCGCCACCACGTTCGCCAATTTCGCCACGGGCCGGGTGTATGACCAGATCCGGCAGTCGGTTTGCTACTCGAATAAAAACGTCAAAATCTGCGCGTCTCACGCGGGCGTGACGCTGGGCGAAGACGGAGCCACCCACCAGATTCTGGAAGATTTGGGCATGATGAAAATGCTGCCCAACATGACCGTTATCAACCCCTGCGACTACAACCAGACCAAAGCCGCCACCCTCGCCATCGCTGAGCACGTCGGGCCGGTGTACCTGCGCTTTGGCCGCCCGGCGATTCCGATCTTTACGCCCGCCGACCAGAAATTTGAGATCGGCAAAGCGTGGCACGTTAACGAGGGCGATGCGGTGTCGATCTTCTGCACGGGTCACCTCGTTTGGGAAGCGATCAAAGCGGGCGAGATGCTGGCCGAAGAAGGCATTGAAGCCGATATCATCAATATTCACACCATCAAACCATTAGACGAAGCGGCTATTCTCCAATCGGTGAAAAAAACGGGTTGCGCGGTGTCAGCCGAAGAGCACATGCTTAACGGTGGTTTGGGCGACAGCGTGGCGCAAGTGCTGGCCCGCTACTTCCCGGCCCCGCTCGAATACGTTGGTGTTCACGATACCTTCGGTGAGAGCGGCACCCCCGACGAGTTGATGAAAAAATACGGTCTCACTGCCGACAAAATCGTTGAGCAGGTGAAAAAAGTAATGGCCAGAAAGTAGGAAACAGCATCCTGCTGTTTCGGCCAAAGGCTACTGGTTTAGCTGAAAATTAGCCTTCGGCTGAAACAGCAAGATGCTGTTTTATACAAGAACAATGACTGACGCAGAACTCCTCGCTAAATACCGCGACCCGGCGAGCCGGAACTATGCCTTCAATCTGCTGGTGCGACAGTACCAGCAGAAAATTTATTGGCACGTCCGCAAGATGGTCATCGACCACGACGACACCGACGATTTGGTGCAGGAAACGTTCATAAAAGTGTGGAACAGCCTGGAACAGTTTCGGGGTGACAGTCAGTTATATACGTGGATATATCGGATTGCAACGAACGAATGCCTGAACTTCCTGAGCAAAAAACGCCGACGGTTTTTTCTGCCCATCGGAGACGTTGAAGGCGAGTTGATGGAGAAGCTGGAAAGCAATTCCGACTACGTCACGTCCGGGGGGGAGTTGAGCGGGGAGCAGGTGCAGTTGAAGCTGCAAAAAGCCCTGCTGAAACTGCCCGACAAACAGCGGTTGGTATTCAACATGAAGTACTTTGACGACATGAAGTACGACGAGATTTCGGCCATCACCGGCACGTCGGTGGGGGCACTGAAGGCATCGTATCACCTCGCCGTCAAGAAGATCGAAGATTATCTGACCAAAACCGACACCACCGATTAAACCCCGGTTGACGAGGGCTGTCAAATTCCCGAACAACCTGCTGAACAGATCGTGTGACTTGTACACGCACCACCAATGAACGACAAAAATCCTTTCCGGCTCGACGAACTACCCCCTCAACACCCGCTGCGCCAACGGCCATTTACGGCACCGGACGGTTATTTCGATCAGTTGCCGTCGCGGGTGCAGGCCCGCGTGACAAGTCAACCCAAACGGGCGTTTTCGATTAGCTGGTCGTGGCAGCGAACGGCGGCTTCATTGGCCGGTGCCAGTCTGATTGCGGTCCTGGTTTGGCAAACCTTACCCCAACGGCAGGAGTCACTGGGTGGTGAGCCGCTAACGGGTGTCAGCAATGAGGTGATTGCAGCCTATTTGGACGATCAGGGCGTTGATGCCAACGAATTGGCCGATAGCCAACAATTACGTTTATCCTTTGGCAATGATACCACTGCCATTCAGTATCTGAACGTGAAACCGGCCGACATTCAGACCCTGATTGATGAACAGAGCGCACTGGAAACCCAGAATGCAGGCTCCTGACTTTTTAAGCATAGTTAATTCTACCACAATGAAACACGCATGGATTGGCTGGCTGATTGTGTTGACGCTGACGGCCCACGTAGCCGGGGCGCAGAACGACCCGAACGGACGTCAGAAAATTGAGTCACTAAAAATTGGCATGATTACCAACCGGCTGAACCTGACCACCGATCAGGCCCCGCAGTTTTGGGCTATCTACAACGAATACAACGGCAAAAAACAGGAACTGAACCGGCGGGTCCGGCAACTCAACAACGAACCGTCGCGCAATAACCTTAACGATGACCAGTTGGTGAATGGCCTGCGCGAAGTGAACGCAACGAAGCAAAAACGCGCCGATCTCGACGACGAATACCTGAGTCGGTTTCTGAAAGTTATTTCGCCCGCGCAACTGTCGGAGTTATACAAGACGGAACAGGAGTTTAATAAAATGTTACTCCAGCAGTTGAACAAAGAGAACAAGTAACGACGCATTAGTTTGGCGCACAAAAAAGCCCGGTCTGAATCATCAGACCGGGCTTTTTTGTGCGCCAAACTAATCAGTACCGCACCACTTTGAAGCGGGAGATGCCCCCGTCGAAGCGAATCGTCATCTTTTTAGGCGCAGCGTCGTAGCCCGGACTGATAAATTCGCCCCCGCCGACATCCGTAAAATCGTCAAACTGCTCCACGTTCAGCGCACCGTCTTTCTTGATTCGGCAACCCACCTCTTTAGGTACATGCACCGTAACCGAAGCGGCACCAACGTCTAATTTCACGTCCGACACGTCCGCTTTGGCACCCAATTTCAGGTCGATCTCGGCGGCACCGGCGGCTACCTTGAGGCTCCTGACCGCGTAGGCACTGAGGTCTAAATCGCCCTGCCCCGCGCCGAGGGCCACGTCCATCGTCCAGACGGGTTTAGCATTCAGGCGGACGTCGACGCGGTTCTCGAATTTGCCGTCGGACAAATTGACTTCCTGATTTTCTTCGGTCGGCTTGAGTTCAATCGTCGGGATGCGGGTCGTGGCGTCGCGGTCGACCGACATCGAGTAGCTGCCGACGCTTTGTTTCGTATCAGCTTTGATGAGTTCGGTGGTCGGGTCGCTGATGATGAACCGGCCCGCTCCGCCCGACAGCTTCAGAACGGCCTCGCGGGTGTCGGCATCCATCGACTCCGAAAACGTGTTGGTCTGCACCTTGTCAGTGCCGCTGTCGGTGTTCCGGCGTTCACGCTCCGAGCGGTATGCATCGTCCGTATTTCCGTCATTATTACCGCTGCCGTTCGTGTCGTTATTATCGTTGTTGTCTTCGTCATTCGTGTCTTCCTGATTCCAGCCCATACCGAAGTTGCTACTGTGGTCGCGGGCGAAGAATCCGAACAGGGTGGTTGGTACGGCGACGGCCAGCATAATCGTGGTGACGAAAGCAGCCGCATTCCCGCGCCGTTCCAGAATCAGATTGACACCCGCCAGAATGAGCAATACCGGCCAAAGATTTACGAGTGCGTGCCAGTCGGCGTCTAACCAGCCCGCCCGCCGGCCCAGAAACAGGACGCCAAAGGTGAGCAGGAATATGCCCCAGAATAATCCGTTACGGCGTTGCATAATCAGAGAGGGTTGTTGGTTTTGGTAGGATTGTTGAGGTCATCGGGATTGCGGGGACTGTTGTTCTGATCGAACGGCGTTTTGATCCGGTTCCGGAAAATCAGCCACAAACCGATGGCAATCAGCATAAACGGCCACAGATCGCCAAAATCAATGTCGAAGTACCGGTCGATCAGGAACAGAATACCGAGCAAAATCAGGACGGCCCCGCCAATCAGACTGCGGTCGGGTGATGCGGGTTGGTTGGGGTTGTAGGGATTCATGGCAAAAACGGGGTTTGAATACACGGTTAACTGGTTGACAGATGCGCCGAAGGGCTGCTTTGGCATGGCGATCCACAAGATCGCATAAATAAGGAGTGACGGAAAGCCCGGCA
>JAYTAC010000001.1:0-2259 GCA_043737755.1 Spirosoma sp. | reverse complement strand
AAGCCGTCGCCATCATCGCCGAATGATCGTGATTAACTGGTGCGGTAACTCGTGCAGCCATTGTCACTTTCTCGCCCGGAGCAATGGCGTTGAGCGTGTAGTAGCCGGTTGGGTGAAGCAACGACAGTCCGCCCGTTGCCGACCGGACGCCCTCGGCTTTTACCTCGTGGATGTAGCCTTCGCGCAGTACCGTATCGGCCACAATCCGGGCACTCAAACCGTCGGGAGCCACAATGACGCCCCGGATCGGAACCGTTTTCGCGTCTTCGATGGGGCTGCCGTAGGTTTTGTGGTATTTGTAGGTGAAGCTGTTCAGGCTATAACTGGTGGGGTCTTCGGCGGTTTTGCGGTCGGCGGGCGTAGTGAACGTTACCTCGAAACCGTCGGGTTTGGAGCGGATAGTTTTCATCTCAAACGGCGTCTTGCCCGTCCAAACTAACCGCTGAATGCCGTATGGGTCCTTGCCCGTAGCGGCCCAGCCCCGGCTCGTCATGCCCACGATCAGCGAGCCGTCCTGCCCCCAGACAGTGCGGATAATACCCGACTGGAAACCCTCCCGAAACGGAAAACACGCCCCCTGCCACTCACCGTTGACCTTTTCCAACGCCACCCGCATGATTTTACTGTGGCCCTGATCGCCTACAAACACCTGTCGAACCGTCTCATCGCCCCCGAACGGACCAAACGCGCCGTTAGTGATATCTTCCTTAAAATCGGCCGTCGAAATGCCCATCAGCGTGTGCGGAAACCACACGGCGGGGACCTTCAGATTTTTCACCGTTTTGGCGACTTCGTGCATTGGCTTTCCCGTGCTGGGCACGTCTTCGGGCTTGAGCGTCAGGGGCGATCCGGCTTCGCCCGTCCAGCGCAAACCGGCCGGGTTGCCCGCAAAATCACCTTTTGCGAGGTGCGTCATCCGGCCCGATCCCACCCAGTCGCCCTGGTTTTCGGTGTAGAAAATGCTGCCGTCGCGTAACACGCCGAAACCGGCGGGGGAGCGCAGACCCGTGGCCCAGGGCGTCATTTCGCCGTTTTCGTTGAGCTTCAGCATCCAGCCGCGCCACTTGGCCAAACTCGCTCCGTAGCCGATCCAGTCGAGGTTGAGCGTGATGACCATGTCGCCGTCGGGCAGCAATACAGGGCCGTAGCTGTATTCGTGGTAATTGCCCGACAACGGCCATTTGTAGAATGACTTGTACTCGTCGGCCACGTCGTCGCCGTCGTTGTCGATGAGTTTGGTCACTTCGCCCCGTTGCGTACAAAGCAAATAACCTTTCGGGTGCCACATGAGGCCCAGCGGCTCGTGCAGCCCCGACGCAAACTTTTTGAAGGTTGGTACGCGGCTGCCCTGCATATACGGATTACCGATAATCCAGACATCACCCCGGCGCGTACAAACCGCTAATCGACCGTCGGGCAGGGGAGCCAGCCCGCCCACTTCGAGTTTGATATTTTCGGGAATAGGCAGCGTGACGATGCGGTAGTAATCGTCCTCCGTGGCGGGGCGCTGGGCGAAAACAGGAATAACGAGCGCGAATAGCAGCAAGAACAATAGTGGTTTCATAGCATCGATGTGATAAAGACTTTGCGAGTTTGACTAACCAATTCGTAATCCATTGACCGTCAACCGTTCCGTTTGTAACAACGTAACGGTTCCGTCGTCGCCGACCGCGCCCAGAATCAGGCACTCGCTCCTGAACGAAGCGATCTGTTTGGGCGGGAAGTTCACCACCGCCACTACCTGCTTACCAATCAGTTCGTCAGGCTGATACAAGCTTGTCAGTTGGGCTGAAGTGCGTTTGGTGCCCAATGTGCCGAAGTCAATCGTCAGCTTGTAAGCCGGTTTGCGGGCCTGCGGAAACGGCTCGGCGGCAATCACCGTGCCGATGCGAATATCGACTTTCTCGAAGTCGGCCCAGGTGAGGGGTTCGGTGGTTGTCATCTTAAAATACAATTGAGTACTGCACCGAACCAGCCCCGTTTTTCATCACAACCGGCAACAGCAATTCCTGCTTATCATTACTCTGGCGCAGCTTTACCCTCGCTTTCGGGTCGAAGCGGACGTAGTAACTGTAGTCATTAACGGCATACACGCCCCGGCTGACTTCATCCAGTGAGGCCCCGGCTGCGATCCGGCAATACGCGGTCCCATCCGGCGAGCCTGTCATCGACAGCGTGCGCACGAGGGCATCGGTCTGCGTTTGAACTGCGTCCGTAACCATTAATCCGGCTAATTCGTAGCTGACGGTTGGTGCGCCC